>JAQGPB010000510.1 GCA_028293265.1 Pedosphaera sp.
AATTGTTCCGTTTGCGCGTCGTGGATGCCCAGGGCTTGCGCCTGCAATTCAACCAGATTGTCATCCGCAACCTGCTGCGGTTCGTGGACGCGTTTCCGGTCCTTTATTTCGTCGGCGGCGTTACGTGCCTGCTGAATTCCAAAACCCAGCGCCTCGGCGACCTTGCCGCGAACACCCTGGTCGTTCACTTTCCGAGAGTGACCGAGCCCGACCTGGATCAACTGCTGGCCCACAAGTTCAACTCGCTCCATCAATACCCGCATCTCGAAGCGCGCTTGCGCCAGCGCGTCACTCCCGCCGAGGCCGCCCTCGTGCTGCAAGCCCTCATGCGCCGCGACGATTTTGAACCCCAAGCCCGCGTCGAATTGTTTCACAGTATTGCGCTGCACTTTAGAGCAAAGGTCGAATTCCCTGCCGAGGCGCTTGATGGGATTACCGATGAGCAATACATCCGCAACGTCGCGGATGTGCTTTACCGCACCCGGACGGGACAGAAGGTGGAGAAGATTGCGGCGTGAAGGTTGGAAATACCCAAGTACCCAAGTATTACCCAAATACCCAAGGAAGTCGGAAACATCGAACATCGAATGCTGAACATCGAATTGCGCTGCTGGTCATTGAAAGTTCAACGAATATCATGGGGGGGGAGGGCCCCAATAGCCTGAATTAAGTTGAACCAACCTGAATTAGCCTGAATTAAGCTGAATTACGGGCTTTTTTTGAAGGTTGACCGGTTTTGGGCACTTCGCATAAATTTTTTTATTTATGCGGAAAAAGACGGAATAAGGCGGAAAAAGGCGGGTACGGGGCACGCTTGCAGGACTTTTGGCGTTTACTTGCCGGAAAGGATGATTCGCGGGGCTTTTTCCCTCCCAACCCGCTGCCAGATGTCAAAGAACCAACCACTGCTGCCTCCTCCAATACTGCCAATACCGACGGGCAGGATGATAGGCCGAAGGAGGGTCGTTGGTCAAGAAGATTCAGACTGCTGGGGAATTTTGCAACAATCGCGCCCGGTTTCGGTTCACCGATCAGGTTGCTTCCAATTCGCGCGCATGGGTAATTTCCCGTTTGTTGACAGGGCGGACATCCGTGGCTTCCACGGTAACGACCGCCGCTGTCTTACCCTCCAACGTGGTGAATTCAAGTTCGTAAGCTCTCCCATCGCGATAAACATGCACAATCGTCCCCACATCGCCCGCTTCCAATCCTTCGGCGGGAACGGCGACTTTCAACACTGCACGTTCATGTTCTTTAAGCATGGCGGCTCTCATTCTTCCTGCGGATAAGCCGTGACCAGTTTATTGATCCTCAGAAAGGTAAAGTCACGACTGGTGACCGTCAGTCAGTGACAAAAAAACGGCGACAGAAACGAGAACGCACGAATTACCCGCCACGCCGCGCCACATTCTCCCTCTCCTTGGGGACCGGCGTGAGGTCGAGCGTAACACGGATCTTAATCAGCGACCAAATCCGCCTCCAATGGCTTGTCCTTTTTGAACCTGCTTACGCCCAAGACACTGAAACCGATGATTTGGCCTGCGTCATCCACACGTTCCATCACGGCGTCGTTATTGGTTTCCTTCTCATAACCGGCGGCGTCCGAAAACCTCACTTCGAGATAATCGGCTTCCGCATCGAACCAGACTTTTATTTTATCGGCCATAAATCTTCGCCCGCTTTCGGTTTGTCGGTCAGATACGCCGTAACCACAAACGCATCATTCTCCAAGTACTTAACCACAATGCACAGCCATTTGCCACCCACAATTGTCTGCGCGTAGAACTCGTAAAACAGCCGTACTTCGCTGTCCGAACGGGAACGCCTCACCAATTCCGGCTGGCGCAATACGCGCTCAATCTCCCCGCCGAGTTCCTTCATTTCGGGATGCTCCAAGATATGCGCCAGCCGCTCATCCGTGAGCCGGACTTGGCGGTTGAAACAATCCTGCAAAGTTTTCATTTGTCGGCGTTGGGCAGTTCCATATCATTTTCCCCTTTGGCCACAGCCCGATATCCTTCCAGCGCGGACTCCTGCTACGCGGGGAAGAGGGTAACGGAGGTTCGTTGTTGCGCAAGAATTTTTGGACGGCCGGGGCCTTTTCTCCGGCGAGCGCAAAAAATAACGCAATAACATTGACCCCTTCATGGACCGGCAAAGTGCTAAAAGTGGGATGCGCCGTAACGCTCGCCAGCTTTATTTCCAGCTTGGTTTCATTGTTCATTGGGCTTTTGTTAGAATTGGAAACTCCTCCATGATTCGTCCCTGGCCAGTCTTCCAGCCTTTTTGCAGTTCCCAAGGACTTTCCTTGGTGGCGCGGACGATTTTATAATTATAAAGAAATGGATCGCCGTCTTTGCTGCAACGGAAGGTCCTGCAAATCGGATACGCCTCTGAATATCCATCATCCGGCAGGTCAAACTTCATCTTCTCGCCCTTTGAAAATCCCGGAAGCTGGCCGTTACGCTGCAGGTTGAGCATGAACTCCCCAGCCGCCCGCGTGAGCTTGCCCGCTGGCTGGCTCATATAAATGCTCATGTCATAGAGCGTCACCACGTCCTTGGGCGGCTTGCCATCCACGTATCCGAGCACCCGGTGCGCTGCCTTTACGTCATCTTGGTGCTCCTTGAGGTAGGACTCAAAACGGGCCTGAACATTGCCGGGCGGTTGACCGTTCACGTAGCCCAGCGCTACGTGAAATGCATTTATTTCGACTGCCGTGGGAGTGAAGGCAGGAGTTCCTTTGAACTCCACCCAGAGTTCATCCAGTTTTTTCCCGGTGGCTTTGAAAAAAATCTTGTCCGAATAGCGGCCCCTGCGAATCTCCCGGTTGAGTTGCACCACGACATTTGAGCCGTAGGTGGCGTCAAGATAAAGCAGGAATGCGCCCGCACAGGCGTAGCCCGAAGTGTAATGAGGAAATTGAGCTGAGCATTCTGGACACTGAAAGCCGTTTGTGTACCCCAGCTTTTAGCAGGTGTAGTCGGCAATTCCTTCCGTCCAACAGTATGGCATTTTGTACCTTCGATACCATTTGTAGTCCTGCGCCACATGCGTCATTTCATGAATCAGGATAAAATACACGGTTTCCGAATGTTGCGCCGACCAGGTTGCATTGAGGTGGATTTGGGGCGTACAAAAAGACCGATGGTATGCCAGGCCCGCAATCTCGTTTTTTAGCCATCCTTTCCCGATTGAATTCAGCCGCTGCTTAAAGACGATGTCAAAGTGTTGCGGCAATTTTGATCGGTCATCGCCTAGTAGTGCGAGAATTTTCGGATAAACCTCATTCCCAAATAGCCGCATCTGACTAGCAAGTTCATGCAGTTCCGGCATCTGACTGTAATCCACTTCGCGCACCGGACCCGCCAATACAACGCCGACCAAGCCGAGGTAAAGGAGCAAACAAACCTGGAGCTTGGCCAACGCACCGTTGCGGAACGTCTTGGCAGGCATGGATTTATCCTTTTGGTCTCGATGCCTTGCCCATAGGCAAAAATGGCGGCGAAGGATAGCGGACTGGGATTGTACCATATGGCTAATGGAACATGGAATCATGCCGCTGTGTCAATCAAAGGCATGTCTTCGCCGTGCAGGGTTATGTAGGCACGGTATCTTAACAGCGTTCCCGTTCTCAGTTTAAAATATCAAATGCGAGAACCGAGGGCTTGATCCTGAATTTAATGTTATTTTCATCAGATTTTAATGTTCAGGGCGTATATTGATATAGGCGGAGAGGTTTGAATTGGCGGTTGGTTACGTCAGGGTTTCAAGGGACGGGAGGGACGTGGCGACTGACTTCTCTCAGGGTGCAGAGGCGTGCGGTCGCTTCGGTTTTGGATCTCTCCGTTGATGAAAGGAATACTGTTATGAAAAGTGTCTATTGGCTCATGGGCACAGCATTGGCCGGTCTGCTGGCTGGCTGCGCCTCAACTCCGGTTGTGCTTGCGCCGGTTGGTCCGAATCCGGCAGGCGTGCGGAGCGTTGCTTCGACGGGCACGCTGCAGGTTTTCTCGAGTCTGACGGCGCAGAATGATGATCAGATGCAAAGCTTCCTCGACGAGGATTCCGCCGCGCTCAATCCAAGCTGGAACCAGCATACGGATTACAAAATCTATACCCTGGACGGGAAGCTCGTGAAGCGCGTGGACAATACGATCGGCCATTACGCCGAAGCTCCGCGCCGGGTGGCCCTGCCGCCGGGACGGTATCTGGTGAAGGCCCAGGCGCAGGATTATTCCCTGGCCGAGGTGCCGGTGAAGATCGAGCGCGGCCGGACGACCCGGGTCCACCTGGACGACCAATGGAAGCCGCTGGCAAATGCGCCAAACCGGGGTGTGGTCACCCTGCCCAACGGCAATCCCGTGGGCTGGCGCGACTAATCCGGCAAGGGTTCGGGGATTAATTGATTGGTGTTTTGGGTGTTTTGTTGAGAATCAGAAAGTGATGTCGGTGAAAATTTGAGATAACGCCTGCTGCCCGTGAACCGGAATTTTGCACAGGAGGAAACAGAGGTAACGGAGGTGACTGCGCAGGGCCATTGGGGAAACTCTTCTCTCTCTGTTTCCTCTGTTACCTCCTGTAGAATTTTTGTTTCGCTCGGCTTCCGAAAGCGGTGTCGCGCTGCGCTTGCCACCGCACTCCAAAACCTGGCGGAGAGGGAGGACGCGTCCACGGTTTTGGACTGTTTGACCAGTATGGTTGCAATCGCCGCTTTACGATATTCCATCCGGATTATGCCGCTCCAATGGAGCTTGGGGAAAATGAGAAGGGAACACGTCATACTCATTTTCGCGATTTCCGAGTGCAGAACCATACCAATGCGGGCAATAATGCCGCAACCACTACGGAACCAAACATCCCAGAGGCGACTACAGTTATCAAATCGTTATGAGAATTGCCTTTGTCCTGAAGATAAAGGGTAAAGCGCGCAAGATCGTAACCGCAATTATAACCGATCACCAAGCCCACTGGAACCGCCGTGAGTATCAGGAGGCCACGCCTTATGCCCTTATGAAACACAACTATTTTCCCGGCCATTTCCAGTTGCGGATTTCGGGCATGTCTTCGCCGTGCTGGGTGATGTAGGCGCGGTGTTCGATCAGTTTTTGGACGAGCATCTGCTTGGTGTAGGCGGCGCTGGCGCCGAGGCCGGGGACGCGGTCAATGACGTCCATCACGAGGTGGAAGCGGTCGAGGTCATTCAGGACGACCATGTCGAAGGGGGTGGTGGTGGTGCCTTCCTCCTTGTATCCGCGGACGTGGATGTTGCCGTGGTTGGTGCGGCGGTAGGTGAGCCGGTGGATCATCCACGGATATCCGTGGTAGGCGAAGATGACCGGCTTGCCGGTGGTGAAGAGGATGTCAAAATCCTTGTCGCTCAAACCGTGCGGATGCTCGGTGGAGGGCTGCAGGCGCATGAGGTCAATGACGTTGACGACGCGGACTTTCAATTGCGGAAACTGATTGCGCAGGATGCTGGTGGCCGCGAGGATTTCCAGGGTCGGCACATCGCCGCAACAGGCCATCACGACGTCAGGCTCGCCGCCCTGGTCGTTGCTGGCCCATTCCCAGATGCCGACGCCCATGGTGCAATGCTTGATGGCGGCGTCCATGGTCAGCCACTGCGGCGACGGTTGCTTGCCGGCGACGACGACGTTGACGTAGTTGCGGCTGCGCAGGCAATGGTCGGTGACGGAGAGCAAGGTGTTCGCATCCGGCGGCAGATAAACGCGGATGACCTCGGCCTTCTTGTTCACAACGTGGTCAATGAAGCCGGGGTCCTGGTGGCTGAAGCCGTTGTGGTCCTGCCGCCAGACGTGCGAGGTGAGCAGGTAATTCAGCGAGGCAATGGGCCGCCGCCAAGGAAGGTGCCGCGTGACCTTGAGCCATTTAGCGTGTTGGTTGAACATGGAGTCAATGATATGGATGAACGCCTCGTAGCAGGAAAACCAGCCGTGCCGGCCGGTGAGGAGATAGCCTTCGAGCCAGCCTTCGCACATGTGTTCGCTCAAGACCTCCATCACGCGTCCGTCGGGAGAGACATGGTCGTCGGTCTTGAGAATTTCCGCCGTGGAACAACGGTCGGTCGCCTCGAAGACGGCGTTCCAGCGGTTTGAGGCGGTTTCGTCGGGGCTGAAGATGCGAAAGTTTTTTTGCTCCGCGTTGAGCTTGAACACGTCGCGGATAAATTCTCCTTGCACGCGCGTGGCCTCGGCTTCGACGGCGCCTGGCCGGGGCACCTTGACGGCGTAATCGCAAAAATTGGGCAGTTGCAGATCGCGCAGGAGCAATCCGCCGTTGGCGTGGGGATTGGCTCCCATGCGGCGTTCGCCCTTCGGCGCGAGCTCCGCCAGTTCCGGAATCAAACGTCCGGTGCGGTCAAACAATTTCTCCGGATGGTAGCTCTTCATCCAACGTTCGAGAATTTTGACGTGCTCCGGTTTGTCCATGTCGGTCACCGGCACCTGATGCGCGCGAAAGGTGTTTTCAATCTGTACGCCGTCCACCTTCTGCGGCCCGGTCCAGCCCTTGGGGGAGCGGAGCACGATCATCGGCCAGATGGGACGTTGCTTGAAACCATGCGCGCGGTTCTCGCGTTGAATCTCCCTGATCTCCGTGAATACGCGGTCGAAGGTGGACGCCATCATTTGGTGCATTCGCATCGGTTCGTCGCCTTCAATAAAATACGGCTTGTAACCGTAGCCGCGAAAGAGTTCCACCAGTTCCGCGTGGGGCAGGCGTGCGAGCACGGTGGGGCCGGCAATTTTGTAGCCGTTCAGATGCAAGATCGGCAGCACTGCGCCGTCGCGGACGGGATTGAGAAATTTGTTGGAATGCCAGCTCGTGGCGAGCGGGCCGGTCTCGGCTTCGCCATCGCCGACGACGCAGGTGGCGATGAGGTCGGGATTGTCGAAGACTGCGCCATAGGCATGCACAAGAGAGTAACCGAGTTCGCCACCCTCGTTGATTGAGCCGGGAGTTTCGGGCGCGACGTGGCTCGGAATGCCGCCGGGAAAGGAGAATTGCTTGAAGAGGCGTTTCATTCCCAGCTCGTCCTGCGAAATGTTGGGATAGACTTCGCTGTAGGTTCCTTCGAGATAGGTGTTGGCCACCAACCCGGGACCGCCGTGGCCCGGACCGGCGATGTAAATCATGTCGAGACCGCGTTGCTTGATGATGCGGTTGAGATGGACATAGATGAAATTCAACCCGGGCGTCGTGCCCCAATGGCCGAGCAGGCGCGGCTTGATGTCCTGACGCTTGAGGGGCCGCTTGAGCAACGGATTGTTCAACAGATAAATCTGGCCGACGGACAGGTAATTGGCGGCGCGCCAGTAAGCGTCCATGCGGCGGAGGAGTTCAGGGCTTAGTTTCGCCTGGCCGTTTGGTTGACCGTCGTGAGTGACGGTCTTTTCGATAACGCGTTTTGGCGTCCGGCGCGATGGGGTGCGGCTGGATTCAAGATTTTTTTTCATGGTTCCATTTCTTTTCGGTATTGATTTTGAATAAATAATGCACGCTAAAGTCAGTGTGTACGCTCGCCCTCACCCCTGCCCTCTCCCCCGAGGAGAGGGTGAACGTGGCGGTCGCGTTTTGTGAATTTGCAGATCATGGTTGCAATCGCCGCTCAATTCATATCGACGCCAATGAGTTAACAAATCACCGTTCCAAAAGTTCCCGAACGTATCTCGCGATCATCAATTCCTCATCCGTTCGGATCATGCGCACGGTGGCTTTACTCTCTGGTTTGCTGATGACCGGGTCGTTGGCTTCATTGCGCGCGGCATCCAGTTCGATGCCGAGAAAACCGAGCCCGTCACAAATGCGCGCGCGAAGCACGGTTGAGTTCTCACCAATGCCGCCGGAGAAAACCAGCGTGTCCAATCCGCCCAATGCCGCCGCCAGCGCGCCAATCCATTTCTTCGCCGAGTAACAAAACAACGCCACCGCTTCAGCCGCCCGCACGTCGCGGGATTCGATTTCGAGCAGGTCGCGCGCGTCGGGACTGGATTCGGAGACGCCGAGCAAGCCGGAGTGTTTGTTCACCATTTCGTTGAACTGGCTGGCGGTCATGTTTTCGGTTCGCGCGAGATACATCACCAGGCCGGGGTCCAAATCTCCCGTGCGGGTGCTCATTACCAAGCCGGCGGTGGGAGTGAAACCCATCGTGGTGTCAATGCTCTGGCCGTCGCGCACCGCCGCCATGCTCGCACCGTTGCCCAGATGCGCAAGGATGATCCGGCCCTTCGCCGCCTTCGTGCCGGCGAGGTGTTCGAGTTCCTGCATGAGGTAGGCGTAGGACAAACCGTGAAAGCCGTAGCGTTGCACGCCCATCGCATCATAGCGCCGGGGCAGCGGCAGCAATTTGGCGACGCGCGGCATGTCGCGGTGAAAGGCGGTGTCAAAACAGGCGACTTGGGGCACGCCGGGATAGGCGCGGCCGATTTCCTCGATCAACGCAATCGCTGCCGGCAAATGGTCGGGATCGAACGGGCCAAACCGCCGCAACTCCGCGAGCATTTCTTGCGTGACAAGCTGCGGTTCGCGAAATTTCGGTCCGCCGTGGACGACGCGGTGGCCAATCGCTGTCACCTTTACTGCCTGGGACTTTAACAGTTCCAACAATGGTGTCACGCAAGCGGAATGATCGGGCAGCGGCAGTTTGCGTTGTTGCTTTTGTCCGCTGGCAATATTCGTCCAGGTGAGTTCAGCGTCGGGCAAGCTGATGCGGGCAAACTTTCCGGAGATAACCGGCGACAGGCTCTTACTTGCTTGAAACAGCCCGAACTTCAGGCTCGACGAGCCGGCGTTCAAAACCAGGATGCCGGAATCCGTTGGTGATCCGTTGGTCATTTAGTTGTTTGTAAACCCCGAACATTTCCCGCCCTGCCATCTGATATTCAAATTGCAACCCATTCTAACACACTCAACGGATGGATACGAGCCCTTGAAGCTCCACGGATTTTGCTCAGGCTTTCGGCAATTTCAAGGCTTCCAACTCGACGCCTTCGCGCTTGCGAACGGTTGCCTC
>JAQGPB010000514.1 GCA_028293265.1 Pedosphaera sp.
GGCCTTCACCTTGATCGAACTCGTCGTGGTGATCGCCATCATCGCGATTCTCGCCGGACTGCTTCTGCCGGCCTTGTCTCGCGCCAAATCACTTGCCCAGCAAATCTCCTGCTTGAACAACCTTCGCCAGCTCCAGATCGCCTGGCTCGGCTACGCGCACGATTCCCAGGACGCGTTGCCCGCCAACGACACCACCGGCTTTGGCGCCACCGGAGCCACCAGCACCGCCGGTTCCTGGGTCACCGGAAACACCCAGGTCAGCGCCGATGTCATCCCCCTTCAGAACGGCACGCTTTATTCCTACACGCCAAATCCCGGCGTTTATCATTGCCCCACCGACCGCTCGCTGGTGGTGAAAACCAACACCCTGCGCACCCGCAGTTATTCCATGCAAGGCAGCCTCAATCATCCCGGCGAAGACCAGGGGAGAGCCAACAGTGCCGTGGCCAAATATTCAGACATTCGTCCCGGCCCATCGCTTGTCTTCGTCTTCCTCGACGAACAGGAAAGCAGCGTTGATGACGGCCTCTTCTCCATCGTCCCCAATCCCGCAACTTTTTGGGCGAGCCTCCCGGCGGACCGTCACAACCATGGCTTGAACCTGAGCTTCGCCGACGGCCATGGGGAACACTGGAAATGGCTGCATCAAAAAATCTTCACCAGCCTCGGCCAGCTCACGGCCAATGCGCAGGACCTGCAGGACTTGCGGCGGCTCCAGGCAGCGTGCCGAACCCCGTGAGCGCCCTGCGGAATTTTCAACACCACGAAGGGCGCGCGGATTTCAGTCCGCTTAAACGCAGGCCTTCATCGGGACCTTGAATCGGCAAGACACGATGGATAAACGGGCGTTTAGGCGGACTAAAATCTGCATTCAATGGAGGCGGATCTATATTTGTAATTATGCCAACCCAGTCATCTTGCACCAGGCATGGCAAAAGCCCGACAGCCGCAATTAGGATTTACAAACGCCATTTTTGTGGGATGATAAAGCATATTCACCATGGCCGTACGCATTCACGATTGCGCCTGCGGTTTTGGTTGGCGGCGGTTATGACCAGACTGGAACAACTCTTTTGTCAGGCAACCCTTTTGCTCATTGGCCACGCATTGCTCATGTCGCCCGTCGCGGCCACTGAGCGCAAGATCGGCCCCGAAGACCGCGCGTATTGGGCGTTTCAAAAAGTCAGCCAACCCGCCAACCCCGAGGTGAAGGACCCGCACTGGGTTCGCAATCCGATTGATGCCTTCGTTCTCGCCAGATTGGAAAAAGCCGGTATGCAACCCTCGCCACCGGCGGACAAAACCACGCTATTGCGCCGCGCGTATCTCGACCTGATCGGCTTGCCGCCCTCGCCGCAAGAGGTCGAAGCGTTTCTCACAGACATGTCTCCCAAAGCATTCAGCAAGGCGGTGGACCGTCTGCTGGCCTCCCCGCAATACGGCGAACGCTGGGCGCGGCATTGGCTGGACCTGGCGCGCTATGCCGAGAGCGAAGGTTTCAAGGCCGATGAAACCCGCCCCAACGCCTGGCGCTATCGCGATTACGTCATCAACGCCTTCAACTCGGACAAACCTTACGACCGCTTTGTTTCCGAGCAAATTGCCGGCGATGAACTTTGGCCCGACGACCCGCAGGCCCATGTCGCCACGGCCTTCAACCGCCATTATCCGGATGAAAGCAACGCCCGCAATCTCGTGCAGCGCCGCCAGGACATTCTCAACGACATAACCGACGCCACCAGCGCAGTGTTCATGGGCCTCACGTGTTCATGTGCCCGTTGCCATGATCACAAGTACGATCCCATTTTGCAGTCGGATTATTACCGGCTCCAAGCATTCTTCGCCAACACCGCGGCGAAGGATGACGTGCCGCTCTGCAGCGCGAAGGAACTCAAGCAATACCGTGAACAACGGGCGCTTTGGGAGGAAAAAACGCGTGCGATTCGCGATGAAATGAGCGATCTCGAAGCGCCGGGCAGCGCCGCGCTGGTCAAGGAGTATTTCGACAAATATCCCGCCGAAATCCAGGCCGCGCTGAAAAAACCCGCGTCGGATCTCAACCCCATGGACCGCTGGCTCGTCTGGAAGGCGAACCAATACCTGGGACCGGACTCGCACGAATTCGTCGGCGCGACTTCGGCGGTGATGGGCAAACTCAAACCCGACGCAAAAAAACGGTGGCAGGAATTGAAGGCCGAACTCGACACGTTTGCCGCGTTGCGGCCCGCCGATCTGCCCATCGGCAGCAGCATGATTGATATTGGCCGTGAAGCCCCGAAAACCTGCGTCTTGAGCCGCGGCGTTTTTGACCAGCCGAAAGCCGAGGTGCAACCGGGTTTTCTCACCGTGCTCGGTACCAATGACGCGATTATCGTTCCGCCAAAGAATCTTGATTCCACCGGTCGCCGGACAGCCTTGGCGAAGATTCTGGTTGATCCGAACAATCCCCTGACGGCTCGCGTGATGGTGAACCGCATTTGGGGCTGGCACTTTGGCCGGGGGATTGTGGCCACGCCGAGCGATTTCGGCACGCGCGGCGAACGGCCGACGCATCCTGAACTGCTCGATTGGCTGGCCGGTGAGTTCGTCCGGCACGGTTGGAGCATCAAACATATGCACCGGCTCATTTTGAATTCGAGCGCCTGGCAGCAAGCTTCCGGTTACCGGGAAGTTGCGGCCAACGCTGACCCCGATGACAAATGGCTCTGGCGTTTTCCGCGTCAACGGCTGGAAGGCGAAACCATCCGTGATTCCGCGCTGGCCGTTGCGGGGCTGCTGAATCCAGCCATCGGCGGCCCGAGCGTTTTCCCGGAACTGCCCGCCGGCATGCCCGCGCCCATGGGCGGCTGGAAAGTAAACGCCGACCTGGAACAACGAAACCGCCGCAGCATCTATATATTTGTGCGCCGCAACACGCGCTATCCCATGTTCGATGCCTTCGACGAACCCGACCCGCATGAAAGCTGCCCCCGCCGCAATGTCACCACCAGCCCCGTCCAGGCGCTCACGCTGCTGAACAGCGAGCTCACGCTCACCTGGGCTGAGAATTTCGCGGGACGCGTCCTCGATGCCGCTGGACCGGACGTTGACCGGCAGATTGATGCCGCTTTTCATCTCGCCTATGGCCGCGGCCCCGATGCCGAGGAAAAGAAAACCGTCCAAAGCTTTTTCCAAAGCCAGCAGGAGATTCTCGCCGAACGCCAGGCCAGGGGCGAAGCGCTCGCGCTGCCGCCCAAACTGCCGGCGAGCGCGGACCCGTTGCGCGCCGCCACGCTGGTGGATTTCTGCCACACCCTGCTCAACATGGACGAGTTCGTTTATCAGAATTAAAACCGGAGCCAACCATGGAAAAAATTCCCCATGTCCCGCTGGTCAGTTCCCGCCGAGAATTTTTGCAGCGCACCGGTTGCGGCTTCGGCGCGCTCGCCTTCAGTTATCTGCTTGGGCTGGACGGCTTCTCCTCGCGCGCCAATGCCGCAACGGCGGCGATCAATCCCCTCGCCCCGAAAATCCCGCCGCTCCCGGCCAAGGCCAAATCGGTGATCTGGCTCTTCATGGAAGGCGGCCCCAGCCACCTCGATCTTTTTGATCCCAAGCCGGAATTGCAAAAACTCTCGGGCCAGCCGATGCCCGCATCCTTCGGGCGTCCGCTCACCGCGATGGGCACCGGCGGCAACACGCTCATGGCTTCCAAACGCGAATGGAAACAGCATGGGCAAAGCGGCATCTGGGTTTCCGACTGGCTTCCCAATGTCGCCCAACACGTGGACGATATGTGCGTCATCCGTTCCTGCTGGGCGGATGGCTTGAATCACGTCGGTTCCGTCTGCCAGATGAACACCGGCGACATCCTGGCCGGACGCCCCGCCATGGGCGCATGGACAACTTACGGGCTCGGCTCCGCCAACGAAAATCTTCCCGCGTTCGTCATCATGACCGATGCCGGGGAAGTTTTTGGCGGGCCGAAAAACTGGAGCTCCGGCTTTCTCCCCGCGATTTATCAGGGCACCATTTTCCGCAACGAAGGCGCGCCGATTTATCACCTCGCCCCGCCCAAGACCGTCGGCGACCGCCAGCAGCGCGGCAAGCTCGACCTGCTCGCCTCGCTCAACCGCCATTACGCCACCAACGATCCCGCCGACACCGAACTCGCCGCTCGGCTGAATTCCTACGAACTCGCCTACCGCATGCAGGTGTCGGCACCCGAGGCGGTGGATCTCTCGAAGGAATCGGAGACGGTTAAAAATTCCTACGGCTTGGATAACGCCGAAACGCGCAAGTTCGGCACAAATTGCCTGCTCGCGCGGCGACTGGTGGAACGCGGCGTGCGCTTCATCCAATGTTACGCCGGCAGCGGCAGCGGCTGGGACGCCCACACGGATTTGGAAGGCAATCACAGCCGGCTCTGCCGTCAAACCGACAAACCGATCGCGGGTTTGCTCGCCGATCTGAAAGCGCGCAACCTGCTCGACAGCACGCTGGTCATCTGGGGCGGCGAATTCGGCCGCACACCCTTCAATGAAAAAGGAACCGGCCGCGACCATAACCCTTGGGGTTTCACCACCTGGATGGCCGGTGGCGGCACCAAGGGCGGCACCGTCATCGGTTCCACGGATGAAATCGGTTTTCGCGCGGTGGACAGCCGCGCCCATGTCCACGATCTCCACGCCACCATTCTCCACCTCATGGGACTTGACCACGAGAAGCTCACCTACCGCCACAATGGCCGCGACGAACGCCCTACCATCAATGACGGCGATGTCATCGAAGAAGCACTGGCGTAAAGTAGATAAATTCCAAGCACCAACCTCCAAGCTCCAGAGAATCACCAAACACCAAATTCCAAACAACGGCAGTTGGGGCTTGAGGCTTGATTATTCTCTGGAGCTTGGAGGTTGGTGCTTGGAGCTTTTTTCCGAAGGAATCATTTGGCAATCCGCTTCAAAACAGGTTAAGCAA
>JAQGPB010000515.1 GCA_028293265.1 Pedosphaera sp.
CGTGCCCGCGCGCCTCGTCCAAAAAAATCTCCTGCGCCTCAAACCGGAAACCAATTTTCTCGACGCCGCCCTGGTCGAGCCTTTGGCCTGCGTGGTCCAAGGCGTCGAGGAGGCGCAACTGCGCGCCGGCCAGCATGTGCTCGTGATCGGCACCGGGCCGATTGGCCTGATGTTCATCGCACTCGCCCGGAACCTCGGCTGCTCCGTCACGGCGGCGGGACGCGGCGAAGTCCGCCTGCAAACCGCCCGCCGATTGGGTGCGGACCGCGTCATTGACCTCACCGGCCAAAACGATCTTGTCCCAGCCATTCAAACCGCCGCGAATTCACCTTTCGACATTGTCATCGAAGCCGTCGGCAAGCCCGAAGTCTGGGAAGCCGCCACGCGCCTGGTGCGCAAAGGCGGCAAGGTGAATTTCTTCGGCGGCTGTCCCTCCGGCACGACCGTGTCGCTCGACACCGCGCTCTTGCACTATTCCAACCTCACCCTCCTCGCCAGCTTTCACCACACCCCGCGCGCCATTCGCCGCTCGCTGGAACTGATCGAAGCCGGCATCATCCGCGCGCGCGATTTCGTGGATGGCGAATGCCCCCTGACGCAACTGCCGCAACTGTTCAAGACGATGACCGCCGGCAACCGCGCCGTAAAAACTTTAATCCGCGTCCGCGAGTAAACCTTGCCTCTGTAGGAAACGACGTAAGGAGTTTCTAATCTTCGCTTCACAGGTAAAAACGGAGACTGCAACGAGGACGCACGAATTAATCGCCAGGCCGCGGCCGTTTCACCCTCTCCTGGGGGGGAGGGCCGGGGTGAGAATTCTCCGAACGCACGATTCGCGCATTGAAGCCATGAACCATCCGAAGCTCAACGTCTTCTCCCTCGCCCCACGACGCAGGAGTGGGGCGAGGGCCGGGGAGAGGGGCGGCT
The DNA here is from genome assembly GCA_028293265.1 of Pedosphaera sp. The sequence goes on from JAQGPB010000515.1 coordinate 928, forward strand.
CTATGCGCACCACGACACATAATCCTCGTAGTTTCAATCATTTCGAACTTCCGCCACCTCCGAGGTTCATGGAGAGGACGGGCTAACCACAAATCACCTGTCACTTCGTCTTCGCCGCAACTCCGCTCTTCATGTGCCGGTGCACAAAGAAATAATAAATCCCTCCCAGGACAATCATCGCCCCTCCGACCCAAAGCACAATTTGGTGATATTGACCCTTCATCAGCTTTTCATCCTGGCCCATCTTGATGCCCAGCCAGCAGAGCACGCAGCACCAGACGCCTGAACCAAGCAAGGTGAACAACGAATACCATCTGAAATCCATCCGCACGATGCCCGCGGGAATGCCGATCAAATGCCGCACCACCGGCAGCAACCGCGAGATGAACACGCCCATCGGTCCAAAATGCGCCGCCCAACGTTCCGCCCCTTCAATCTTTTCCGGCGAGATGAGCGCGTAACGTCCATAGCGCAGCAGCAAAGGCCGCCCCGCCGCCCGCGCCGTCCAATACATGATCGTCGCGCCGATCCACGACCCCAGCGTCCCCGCGATGATGATCCCCGCCAACGAAAGTTTCCCGCCCGGATTCGCGTAAGCCAGGTGCGCCGCCGGGGGAATGATCAGTTCGCTGGGCAGGGGCACAATGGTGCTTTCCATCGCCATCATCAGGCCGACCGCCGGATTGCCGTAGGTTTGCAACCCGTTCGTGTACCAATCAAGCAGAGCTTTGAACATCCGAAGTGCTTACCGGGAAAACTCCGCCGGAGCAAGCCGCATTCGTCAAATGGCCATGACGTCTGGTTGGCTATTCGTCGAATTCCTGCGCCTGCAGGCTCTGAAGCGCGCCTTGGACGATTTGCAACGAGCGCAACATTTCGGCTTTCAAGTCGTCCGCCGGCGGATGATCCGTATCGCCCAAAATCTTTGACATTCTTTCGAGCAGCTCCGGCGCGCGCTTTTTGATGCTCGCAATCTGTTTTTCCCAGGCGAGTTTTTTCTTGGCGCAATCCAGCAGCACCGTCAGATATTCGACTTCCTGCCGCGTCGAGCGCTCGCCCCCATACTTGGCATTGGCCGATTTCAATTCAGCCATGACCGACGAAATCGTCTCCTGGCAGCGCCCAACGCTCACCCCCAACTGCTGCACCTCGGCGAGAACTTTCCGGCGTTCCGCGGTCTTTATCTGGCCCTGTTGGATGTAACGGTTCACCGACATGGCAATAACTTGCGCGACAGACCATCCTGCAATCAAGAGTTCATTTGAACCAACCGTTAACCGGCGCGTTTAAGCGGGTAGCCAAAATAAATGTGACCGTTGGCAATTGTGGCCGTCCAGCAGCGGCGAATGCAACCAAGACGATCAAATCTTCCAAACGCGCGGCAATGCTCACCCTCTCCTGGGGGAGAGGGCCGGGGTGAGGGCGGGCTTTCCACTGACCATTTGTCTCATTTATTTTGCACACGTGCTTAAGCGTTTAAGAGCCTTCCCATGCATGTCGCTGTTAGGCCTGCCACCATGCCGCTCCTCTGGAGCTTTGATCTGGCTGGCTGGAAACTATAAACATGCCGCTCCTACGGAGCTTTTGGCTGGCCGAAGGCGTTTTCTGGAAGCTCCGTAGCAGCGCCATGTTTATAGTAACGATCCAAAAATAGATCTTCCCAAGCTCCAGCGGAGCGACATGAAGAAACTCCCTCGCCCGGTCATTCTCCTTTGAATTGCCAAAAAGTGAGATGCGCCCATCAAAATCCGTGTTCGTCCGTGGCTGAAATCCCATTCCCCTTTTGCGTTCTATGCGTTCTTTCGCGGCTCATTCTGAATCCGTGTTCATCCGTGTCCATCCGTGGTTCAAAAAATCCCCTCTACGCCTTCAGGAAAAAATTCCTCTGCTTCTCACTGACCGGCATCCCCAGCTTTTCCATCACCGCCAGCATGTCCTCCCAGACCTTGCGCTTCTCGCCGAGCGCCTGGTTGCGCAACAAATACGCCGGATGATACGTCGGCATCAGCGGAATGTTGCGATACGTCTGCCATTGCCCGCGCAATTTGGTGATGCCAACCGTCTTGCCCAGCAACCCTTCCACCGCCGTCCCGCCCAGCGCGACCAGCACCTTCGGTTTGATCAGATCAATCTGCTCATGCAAATAAGGAATGCAGGTTTCCATCTCCTGTGGCGTCGGCTTGCGATTGCCCGCGTTTTGGCCCGGAGTATCCGGGCGGCATTTCAAAATGTTCGCGATATACACTGTCTCGCGCTGCAGCCCCATCGTTTGGATGATTTTGGTCAGCAACTGCCCGGCCTTGCCCACGAACGGCTCGCCCTGTTCGTCTTCATCCGCCCCCGGCGCTTCGCCCACGAACATCAGCGGCGATTCAATATTCCCCACGCCGAACACCACATTTTTTCGCGACGAAGCCAGGTTCGGGCACCGGACGCAAACCATCGCCCGCCCGCGCAATTCCTCAAACGCAGCCACCTTGGCCGGGTCAGAAACAACCGGAGTAGCCTTTGGCATCGGTGCTGGCGTCGGCTTCGGCGTTGGCAGGGCAGGGGATGCGACCGGCCTGGCGGCGCGCGTCGCCGCCACGGGAGAAGTCGCCATCGGTGAAACCATCGTCGCCCGCCGCGAAACCGGCTGGGCCAAAGCCGCCAAAGATTCCGGCCTCACCGAAACAAAACGGACCCCTTGCTGCTTCAACGATTCCAAGTGATGAATCGCCGCTTCGAGCAATTGGTTGTAAGCATCCGACATGATTTCCATCCTAATCCACCCCGCCGTAACTGCACGGAAAATGTGCGCGGATTAATTTAAGCGGGCGAATTTCGCCGGTACCACCACCGCGCTCCATCATTCGCCTGCCGAACCCGGGTCCATCCGCGGTTAAAAATTCCCTTCCCGTTTGCTCCCATTCCGCCATTCGATGTTCGATGTTCGATGTTTCCCAATTCATGAAAATCCGTGTCCACCCGCGGTTAAAAACCCTCCTGCCCCGTTGCAGCAAAACGACCCTTTTTACGTGTAGGGAAAAAAGATTTTTTCACCCCCCAAAAAGACCATGTTTTTCCGAAAACAGCAAACCCGCATAAACATTGGCCGCAACCGCCTTTTTTTCACAAAGATTCATCAAAATAAAAAAGCGTGTCAAACCTACCGTAGGTTTCATTTTCCAGCCTCCCCTCTGGTAAAGTGGGTCCTATGAATGCTCAATATAGAGTATGTCGGGGTCCAGGCCGCGTGGCTCGCGGGTCGGAAGCGCCGGGCGTCGCGCCCGTCACCCGGCCCTCAACCCTCAACGATCAACCCTCAACCACATCGGGGCGGAGTTTCCCGCCAAATCAGCCCTTGTCCCACCCTCAACCCGCAACCACTTCGGCGCGGAGTTTCTCACCAAATCAGACCAAATTTGCGTCACTCCGCTTTCCGTCCCACTCTCAACCTGGAGCGGCCAACCCGCCTTCGCCCAAAATCAGCCCAAAACCACCCGCATCAACCCGGCTTAACTCGCCTTAACTCACATAAAACAATGAAAAAAGGATTCTTTTTCTCAAATGGCCAAAGCGCAGGAGTTCCTTGGGCCAGGGGCGCATCTCGGCAGCGCCACCAACCCGATGGCGGTACGCCCAGGGGGATGGGAGCGCTCCGTGGTGGTACCGCCAAGATGCGCCCGAATCACAGGCTTTCTGGACTTGCCAATGTGCGCGGCATGATTTCAAATGCCAAGCTGGGTGACAGCTAGAAACAACAGAGATGGTTCGGCGCGTTTTGCAACCTCGATGCTGCCGTGGCTGCTTGCGGCCGGCATGCTGGCGGTGTATGCGATCACGCTCAACCATTGGGTTTCGCCGGGAAACGTGCATGAAATCGCCCGCCTGAGCGGTCTGACGTGGCGGGTAGAACTTGGCCGGCCGTTTACCTATCTCATTACGTTTCCGTTGCAGTGGCTGCCCGCGGTTTGGGTCCCCGTGGCGGCCAATTTTTTGACCGCGCTCTGCGCTGCGGGGGTGCTTGGTTTGCTGGCACGGTCGGTGGCCCTGCTGCCGCATAACCGCACCCAGGCTGAGCGCCAGAAAAATCCCGCTCCGCCCCATGTTTTGACCATTTCGGGCGCGTGGTTGCCCCCGGCTTTGGCCGCGCTGGCGTGCGGTTTCCAATTGACGTTTTGGGAGCATGCCGTCACTGCCACGAGTGAGATGCCGGACCTGCTTTTGTTCGCGTATCTGGTGCGCTGCCTTTTGGAATACCGCGTCAGCGAAAAAAAATCTTGGCTGCTGCGCTGGGCATTGGTGGATGGCGTGGCAATGTCCAACAACTGGATAATGGCGGCGTTCCTGCCCGCGTTCCTGGCGGGTTGGTTCCTGGTGCTGGGAGGGACTTCCTGGTTTACCCCGCAATCACTGGCGCGTCTGCTCAAGGAGAAACTCCGCGTCTTTGATCTGGGATTGCTCGGGCGGCTGCTGGGTTGCTGGCTGGCTGGCGCATCATTGGTGCTCCTGATGCCGCTCATCGCCCGGTTGACACCAGGAGCCCATCCACCCTTCTGGGCGTCGCTGGGGATCGAACTGCGCTACTATTATTTCATGCTCACCGCCTTTCCCCCCGGCAGAGCGGGGTTGATGTGGCTGACATCGGTGGTGCCGGTTATTTTCATCTGCAT
>JAQGPB010000517.1 GCA_028293265.1 Pedosphaera sp.
GCTACCGATGGCGAGATTGTGCGCGATGAGCAACGTGACAAATCCCGCCAACGAGGCCACCGCGTTGCCGATGCCGACACGATAAATGCGTTCCAAGAGCAGCCCCAAAACCATCGCGCCCCAGCCAATGAAAATCGCCGAAGAATAAAGATTGGTGACCGGCGGCCGGCCTTCCAGCACCATGCGGAATATGAGGCCCGAAGTATGGACAATCCCGGCCAGAATGATCAGATAAAAAGCCGAGCGACGCAAATACTCCGACAGAACCGGCACGGCGCCAAATGTAATCAAAGAGCCAGCCGTCAGCACAAAGGCGAAGAGGTAGATGATCATCGCGTGCAAAAAGGCCTTGATGTCATTGTAGAAAAATTCGTGGCGGCCCTTGGCAAGTTCGGCGGGAAGCCTTTGCGCAAGCCATTGCGCGTATTCGCTCACGGCCTGGTTGAACGCGGCCGGGTTGCCGTCGTGATAGGCGGTTTCAGCCGAAGCGAGCCAGCCGAGCGGCGGGAAAATTTCCCGTTGCTGGATGGATGTGATCACGCCCGCGCCGATGTTACCCCAATCATCCCGGGCCTTTTGCGGGTCGGCGGGAGGAATGACCAGCGGATAAGTCTGGCCGGCGCCGGGTTCCTGCTTCAGTTCCTTGAACGCGCTGGCGATTTCCATGATGCGGTCAAAGGCGGGCTTATCGTAGGGCTTGCCCGCCTCCTGGGCGATGACCGCCGTGACGCCCGGTTCGATGGCCGCCTGAACATTCTGCAAGTCCGCCGAGAAGTCATCCGAGCCGGGTGGGTGCAGGGTGAACTTAAGCTTTTGATAAACATTGACCGCATTGGCCAGTTTCGCCACCTGACGTTGCAAGGGCGTGCGGACCTGCTCATCCACCTTGAACAATTTGCCGTATTGCTCAAAAACTTCGGGCAGCACCGGCTTGAGCTGGTTGAAGGTGTAATAGCGCAGGCCCGATTTTTCGACACCTTTATCGCCCAATTTCAACTCGCTGAGGAGATCGGGATGATGAATCAGAAAAATGGGGCGCTCGTCGGCCTGGTCAGGCTGGCACATCACTTCGAGCAGCCATTCCGTGGATTTCAGTTTTTTCGGATGGTGCCAGAATTGCCACGAAGGGATTTCTTCGAGCGGCACATCGGCGGTGCTGCGGATTTGCAGCAGCGAATTGTGCCCGACGGAATCAAACGGCTGGACGCGTCCGTTGAGCAGGACAGGCAGGCGCGCGAATTCGCGGACGTGGAAAATGCCGTCCTTCTTCGGCATCAGCACGGCGACGATTTCCGTGGCGAACAGCGCGAGAAAAAACCAGGGGAGCCATTTGCAAAGGGTCTTCATGCGGTTTTCCTTTTGGTTGCAAAGCCGATCAAATGCGACATGAACTGAACGATCAGTCCCAGCGCCACCAGGGCGCAGGAGAGATAGGGAGTCAGCCAGCTTGGGTTGGTCACGACTTCGAGGATGGTTACGTCGGGACGCACCTTGTCGAACCCAGCCTGGTAATAGGTGGTGCCCTGGTAACGCAGCGGGTTGTTCATCTTGATGGTCAGTTCGCGATCTTCATTGGCCTGCGGATTGACCAGATGCAGGCGGCTGGAAAAGTTTTTGGGCGTGTCGGTGCCCTTGTATTTGTCGTGGCTGAATTTCACGAGGCCGATGCTGTAGGGCTTGTAGTAACGCTTGAATTGAAAAGCCATCTGATACGGTTTGCCGCCAATGGTGAGACTGTCTCCCGAGCGTTCGGGCGCAGTCCACAAGAGCCAGGTGCCGAGCGAGCCTTTGGCGTTGAGCAGTTCGACAACCGCAGCGGGAAGATTGCGGTGGTCCTGATCGGTGACAGGCGGGTTCGGCGTGACAAAGCTGCCGCTGAGCATGCCTTGCGTAATTTGGGGATGAACCGAACGCGGCTCAGGCCGGTGAAAAAGCCGGCAGTTGGGCCAATAGTCTTTTACGCGTAAGGTGACCGGCAAACCCTGGTGCTTGAGTTCAGATTTGCCGGTGAGTTCCGCTTCGGGAAATGTCATCATGCTCTCGCCACCGACGTCGCCCGCGCGCGATACCGCCAGCAGATTGCCACCCAGCACCGGCGCGTACATCATGGTCATCGCCCAGTCCTTGCCGCCGGCCGTGAACGTTTGTTCGCCTTCGTCCTCACCTATCGGAAGGGAAACGAGATAAGTGCCGAGAACTTTCTTGTCCGCGATTACTTCCACGAGCGTGGCCGGATGGGTTCGCGCCGATTCGGAAGTCGGGTTGGCAAGCGGCATCACGGAGTAGTTTGTGTAAAAACCATGGTCGGCGGCGGCCGGGATGGCTTGTGAGGGCGGGATTGGTTCGACGTCGCAGTTGGGCCAGTAATCGCGCACGCGCATTGTGACGGGAAGCGAGGCGTCGCGAATTTCCCCCTTTGCTTCGACTTGGGATTCGGGAATGGAAACCACCAGATCGCTCTTCGGGTCCGAGGTGTCCACCATCACGAGTTCATTGGCACGAAAGTCCTCGGAATAATTCAGGCTCGTGCCCTCGAACAGGCGCATCGAACTTTCGCGTGAAAGAAAATCGGTCAGCAACTGTCCCAGCAGCAGCAGAATCAATCCGCCATGGATGAGATGGATGCCGAGTTTTTTGGTGGTGAATTGGAAGCGCTTGATATGCGCCGCGAGCAGGTTGAGCAGCAGCATCGTCCCGATCAGGTAACCACCCGGCAGGCCGATCGGCCAAGAGGTGTCGCCGATGGTGGGTTTCCAAATGAACCAGCTTTTGAAATAGCGGACCTGCGCCTGGTAAAGACCTTCATGCACCTGCGCCAGCGTGCCGACAAACACGAGGATGAGCGCGAAGCAAAGCAGCACGACGGTGAGCCGGAGCGAACAGAAAAATTTGAAGATGCGGTCAACCATTGGGATAACGCACGGATTGGATGAACTTGAGGAAGGCGTCCTTCTCACGGCCGGCAACGGCGGAATCGCCCATCAGCTTGTAAAACCAAGTCTGCCCGTCGCGCGGCCAGATGATGCCGATGAGCCGCGATTCCTTTCCGGTCCTGGGATTTTTGCCGTTCACGTCAACTAACATGGCCTTGCCGCCCGTTACGTCAAGCGGCGTGAACGCCTTGTCCAATTCGCCCGCCGAGACCGGCGCGAGGCCGATCTGGCCGCGCCAACGATTGATATTCGGAAGCGGCCCGCCGACATTGCCCGGAAAACTGCTGACAGTGACATCCGCTTCGCCGTCCTTGCTGCTGATGACGAACTTCGCGAGCAGCATTTGCGTAGGCGGCACTTCCTTCCAGCCAGCGGGGATTTCCCAGGCGGGCTTGCCGGCGTCGGAGATCGCAGCATCCGCGGCAGGTGCCGTTGGTTGCTCTGGGATTCGCCCGGTATTTGCACTGGCAAAATTTTCTCCGTGAGGTGAAACCTCGGGGGTTGCGGCAACGGAATTGAAGGCAATGGATTTCAAGAAATCGAGCAACGCCGGTTTTTGCGCGGCGACGACATCGGAGACGCCGGCCAGCTTGAAGAACCACGTGGCCCCGCCATGCGGAACGACCGCGACCATGATTCGGTCCGCAGAATTGTTGGTCGGGTTGCTGGTGCCGGCGGAGAGGTCAATGAGCGAACCTTTTTCACCGCCGATTTCAACGGGTTCCACAATCTTGGCAAGTTCAGCGTCGCTTAAATCCCGCAGTCCCATGCTTCCGCGTACCACGTTGACTAAGTTAAGCTGGCTCGCGCGTTCGCCAGGAAACGTCATGATGGACAGTTCCGCCTTGCGATCCGCAATTGAAAAGTTGGCCAGGCTCATCCCGGCGGAGGGCTGTTCCTGCCAGCCGGCGGGGATTTTAAAAGTGAGCGGCAAGGACGATACCTTGCTTTCGGGGATTTCCTTGGAAATGCGATAGACGGTGATCTGCTCGCGGCGGCATCCGGCACAAAGGGTTACGCCAAGCAAAATGAACGAAAGCCAACGCCGGAGCGAAGGATGAAGGGCGGCAGAAGACAAGCAATTCACTTTGAGATTATTACGTTTTGGCGACCAGCATTTAATTTAGAATAACTTATACAAGGTTGGACGCAATGCAAAGCCGTTTGTTCAGTTGGCAAAGTCCAGAAATTGCGTCATGGCCTTTGACCCTGTAGGCCGTATTAAAAAAATCAGACAGGCAGCAAGAAGGTGGCCCGATGGCCGCGGCCCTCATCCAAGGTTGCCCAGCGCATCCCGTGTTTCTCCGCCAGGCTTGCCAGATAAAAATCGGTTGTTTTTCCACTGACTGGCGCCACTGCGCTGCTCAGGACACGCAAATCACAGGGAACATATTTCGGTTGAACTTTCCCATGCCAAACCGCCAGCATCTCGTGTGCTTCATACATCGTCGCGCCGAACACGGGCTGGGTTGAAATACGCAGGAAACCTAATTCGGTGATCGGACAGATGGCAAGGGACTGCCCCTTTTGCCAGCGCATCACCCGATGATGATGTTCATGCTCGCTCCATAGCCATGCCAGCAGGGTGGAGACATCCAAAAGATAGATCATGGAAATTCATTCATCAACGCGCGCGTTTGCGCCATGGTGATTTTCCGCCCCGTGGAAGCCACGAGAAATCCCCCCTTGCGCGACAGCTTCACTTTATGCGCCGGTCGCTCGAGACGCTTTAACACAAATTCCCCTTCGCCGGGCGTTTCCAATGCGAAGGCGTCGCCTGGATGCGCCGACTTGGGAAGCGTCACCCGCCTTCTGGAATCCGCAATGATAATCATCTTGTGGGTATAACCCACAAGATGATGAACGTCAAGCCATGCGCGCTCTGCGCAAGCCTTGGCTTATACGCCGCCCATGCCGAGGAGGAACTCGATGTTGCTCCCGGTTTTCTTGAGCTTGTTAAGCATCAGTTCCATCGCTTCCACCGGCGGCACGCCGGTCAATGCGCGGCGAAGAACGACGACCTTGTTGTATTCGTCGGGATGGTAGAGCAGTTCTTCCTTGCGCGTGCCGGAGAGTTCGATGTTGATCGAAGGAAAAATACGGCGGTCAACGAGATGGCGGTCCAGATGGACTTCCATGTTGCCGGTGCCCTTGAATTCTTCGAAGATGACTTCGTCCATGCGCGAACCGGTGTCCACGAGCGCAGTGGCGATGATCGTCAGGGAGCCGCCTTCCTCAATGTTACGCGCCGCGCCGAAAAAGCGCTTGGGCTTGTGCAGGGCGTTGGCGTCCACACCGCCGGAAAGAATTTTGCCGGAATGCGGCTGCACGGTATTGTAAGCGCGCGCGAGACGGGTGATGGAATCAAGCAGGATGACGACGTCGCGCTTGTGCTCGACCATGCGCTTGGCTTTTTCGATCACCATTTCGGCGACTTGCACATGCCGCTCGGGTGGTTCATCGAAAGTGGAACTGATGACTTCCGCCGGTTTGCAACTGCGTTCCATGTCGGTGACTTCCTCGGGACGTTCGTCAATCAACAGGATAAACAGGTAGGCGCCGGGGTCGTTCTTCAGAATGGCGTTGGCCAATTTCTGCATCAACACGGTCTTGCCGGTGCGCGGCGGGGCGACGATCAAGCCGC
>JAQGPB010000523.1 GCA_028293265.1 Pedosphaera sp.
GTCCAGATACATCGCCAGTTCCTCCTTGATGACCCGGCGTTCCTTTTTGAAATCCGCCGGATCGAAGCGCGAATTCAGAAACATGTCGGTGAGAACATCGAGCAGTTCGTCAAAACGATCGTGGCAAGCCTTCGAGTGGTAACAGGTCATCTCCTCGCTGGTGAAAGCGTTCAGGTAGCCGCCGATGCCTTCCACGTCCTGCGAAATGCGCCGGGCGGAACGCCGCCGCGTGCCCTTGAAAAGCATGTGTTCGATGAAATGGCAGACGCCGTTTACCTCCGCGTGTTCGTAGCGTCCGCCCACGCCGACCCACAGGCCGAGGCTGACGCTGGTCATGTGCGGCATTTCCGCCGTGACGACGGTGAGGCCGTTTTTCAATTTGGTGAGGGAATACATTTCAGGCAAAGGCTTTCGGGACAATGTCGGGCGGCCCAACGCGGCGTTCGTAGTCGAGGATGATGTCAATCGCCTGTTGTGGATCATCGGTCAAAGTGAACAGGTCCATGTCACCGGGGCTGATGTAGGCGCCCTTGCCCATGGTGGTTTTCATCCAGTCCAGCAGGCCGGTCCAATATTTGCGTCCGAAAAGAATCAGCGGAAAACGCGGGATGCGTTGCGTTTGCACCAGCGTAAGGACTTCGAAGAATTCGTCCAGCGTGCCGAAACCGCCGGGCATGAAGACAAATCCGATGCTGTATTTCACGAAGCAGACTTTGCGTGAAAAGAAGTAATGAAAATGAATGGGAATGTTGGCGTAGCGGTTGCCCGCCTGTTCAAAGGGCAGCTCTATGTTCAGGCCCACGGATTTGCCGCGTGCCTTGGCTGCGCCGCGATTGGCCGCTTCCATGATGCCCGGGCCGCCGCCGGTGATGACGGCCAGATTGTGCTGCGCGAGAGACTTGGCGAGAGTCACGGTGGCTTCGTAGTAGGGATTGTCCGGGCGGGTGCGCGCCGAGCCGAAAATGGTCACGCCCGGCCCCACCTGCGACAGCGTCTCGAAGGAGTCCACAAATTCCGCCATAATGCGGAAAATACGCCAGGGGTCTTCCTTGATGAAGCTGAGTGTGTTGCCGTTATTCATGGCGCGAGCATAAACGCGAGGGCGGGAGGATACAAGCCCCGGCCCGGTTTGGATGCTTCTTTGAGGTCGCTCAAGCTCGTTGAGGGCGGGTTGGGGCGCGCTCTTTATTGCGGGTTTATGTTCACGGCGGACAGGTCCGCGCGATAGATCAAGCCGGAATCGTAACCGACAAAATACAATTCACCGGCGGAATCTTCGCTGATGTAAGAAATGCGGCCGGGCGCGCGGCCGATTTCGAAGACGCCATCCAAATTGCGATTTGTCTGCGTCAACGCCCAGACTTTCTGGACTTGAAAATCCGCGCAGATGTAATGGCCCTGCAACTGCGGCGCGCTCTTGCCGTGATACACAAATCCGCCGGTGATGGAGACGCCCGTGCTGTGCGGGTAGCAAAACAGCGGCGGGACATACTTGGCGTCGTCGCGGCGGTATTGGTTGGAAAAAGGCGTGAAGCCTTCATAGGCATTCCAACCGTAATTTTCACCCGCGCGCACGATGTCCACTTCCTCAAACGCGTCCTGCCCGACATCGCCCACCCAGAGATCGCCGGTCGCCGGATCGAAGCTGAACCGCCACGGTTCGCGAAAACCCACGGCCCAGATTTCCGGCCGGACGCCGGGCTTGCCGATGAAAGGATTGTCCTTGGGAATGCTGTAACGCTGTGAACCATCGGTCTTGTCCACGTCAATCCGCGAAATTTTTCCGAGCAGTCTGCTCAAATCCTGGGCGTGGCCCTGCGGGTCGCGCTGCGGACCGGAATCGCCCATGGCAATGTAGAGAAAACCATCGAGACCGAATCCGATGCAACCGCCAACGTGGTCCTGAGTCGCTCCCGGAATGCTGATGACGAGGTTTGATTCACCGAGGTCACGCCGGCCATCCGGCGAAAGCCGCCGTTCGACGACTTGGGTCGAAACTTTTCCGTCAAGCTCGACTTGGTACTTCAGGAAATAGCGATGGTTCTCTTGAAATTTGGGATGGAACGCGAGGCCCAGCAAGCCGCACGCGGGACCAAAATGAACGACGTTGGTCAAATCGAGCAGGACGGTTTTCGTGTCGCCCGCGGAAGTTCGTTCGACGGACCACATCATGCCGGGATGTTCCATCACGACGTATAGGTTGGTATGGCCGGGGACTTCGCCGAACCAAAGTGGAGCCTTGAAAACGATATTGTCGGCGAAAAACGACTTGAACGTGGCAGGCTTCACGGCCATCGGGATTGAGGCGGGCATGCCGCGTTGAACGGCGGCGGCCATCACCGGTTGCCGCAGGCTTTCGAGGTAAGCAATGAGGTCGGTGAATTCCTGGGTTGAAAGGGTGGTTTGCAGGCCCTCGGGCATCAGCGAAATGGTGCTGGCACGTTGCTGCTTGATGTTGGAGTTTTCGAAGCGCGTCAATTTTCCGTCTGCGCCCATCAAGGCCACCCAGGTATCGCCCGCCTGTTTGATGACGCCCTGGTATTGCTCACCATCCTTGGTTTCGATGATGGTGGTGCCGTAACCGACGGCGATGCTGGCCGACGGTTCGAGCACGGCGCGAACCAGCTCCTCTTTGGGAAGTTTTTCGCCGATGTTCGCCAAGTCCGGTCCGGCATGGCCGCCGCTGCCGTCCACGGTGTGGCATTTGGTGCAGGCAAGCCACGGTTCATTTTGGAAAAAAAACCGGCCCCGTTCGGCATGGCCCTGATGGCTCAGGGCAAAATCCCTGTAAATGCCGATTTTTTGTGGTTGTGAATATCCAACCGACGTGAAGCAGGCGGCGGTGGCAAGCAGCACCGACCAACAAGACCAATTCCATTTTATTCCCGGTTTCAACTGAAAGTTTGGACTAGGCATGTAGGAGTCTATTCCACAGGGACTTTTTCGCCAGCGGAATCAACCAAGTTTTGCCAAGCGACGGATTTGGAAACATCGAATCACGAACAGCGAATGGCAGGGGAAATGACGCGATGGTCCCAACTCTCATACCATTGACCATTTACTTTGCCTTTACGACCCCCACCAAGGCAGACGTTATAGTGGCGCGAGATTTAATGCGGGCGGATCAAACTTTAAAACTTGACGGGGCTCCCTTAACTTGGCAGTATCTTGGCTTGGAACTTCCAACGAGCCATGCGATGCTTGTTTTTAAGACCCCTGCTTGCTGCCGCCCTCACCGCGATGCTCCCGGCCATGGCCGCCCGGGGACAGGCCGGCTTTCTTGATCCGGGCTTCGGCGGGACTGGGATGATTCAAATCGGCTTTGGCGGCGCTGTGGAATATGGCCAGGCCACCGCAGTGCAGTCCGATGGTCTGCTCCTCGTCGCCGGGATTCGGCAGGATGGCGGGCAGATCGTGGTGCTCCGGTTGGGGACGAATAATTTGCCGGACCCATCCTTTGGTTCGGGGGGCCTCGCTGCGTTCACTCCTCCCAGTTACCCCTCCCTAGTCTCGGGGGTGGCCCAGCAACCGGATGGAAAAATCGTGGTTGCCGGCACGAGTTCCGCTGGGAACTACACGCTGGCGCGATTTAACTCCGATGGGTCCATGGATTCTTCTTTCGGCAGCGGCGGATTCGTTTCCCAGGACTTGGACAACGGAAGCGCTGATTCCTGCTATGCCATGGTCCTGCAACCCGACGGGAAAATCGTGACGGCAGGAGAAACAGTCGCCGGAACCTCGTTCAACCCGGTTTATTACATGTCTTTGGCCCGTTTCGATACGAATGGAACCCTTGATTCTTCGTTCGGCTCCGGCGGCGTGGTCCTGTCATCGAGCGGCAGCTACGCAAACGCGATGGCGCTCGAAGGAGATGGCAACATCCTTGTCACAAGCGCCAGCGGAGTGTTTCGCTTCACCACCAACGGGATTGCGGATGCCAGTTTTGGTTCCGGCGGAAAAGTCATAATCCCGACCGCCAATCGGATAACCGCCGTGGCCATCCAGGGGGCTGGCATCTTCGTTGGGCAGCCGGCAATGATCGTGGTGGCCGGCGCCTCCGCCACCGGCGCATTGGTGGCCCGGATTTCACTCGCCGGCGCGCTCGACACCACTTTTAACGGCGTGGGTTACGTCTCCAAATCCATCGGGAGCGGCCCGAGCGTGACCGGCGTCAGGCTTTTTGCTTCGGGAGTCACTTTCAGAATCTTCAAGATTCTCATTTCGGGGGACACGGACGGTGGAACCAATTTCATGGCGGCGCGTTTCAACAATGACGGTTCCACGGACACGACGTTTGGAAGCTCCGGGGTGGCTTTGACCCCCATAACCGGCGACGCAGTCCAGGACAACGGGCTGGCGGTCATGCCCGGTCCGCTCCTGGTCCAGGTGGGAACACGCACGACCTACTTGACCTGTGGCAGTACAAGTGATTTTGTCGTGGTCCGGCACAGCTATTCCAGCGGCGCATTGGACACGAATTTTTATGGCAGCGGTGTCCTCGTGACGAATATCGGCAACCGTCCGGCCGAAGCCAATGCGGTATCCATTCAACAGGACGGCAAAATCGTGATCGCCGGTTACTGCATCAATCCCTGCGGAAATAACGTGCTGGCTCTTTGCCGTTTGAATCCCGACAGCACTTTCGACCCTTCGTTCGGCAGCGGCGGGAAGCTGGTTACAGACCTCGGCCCGCAGAACAGCCAGGAGACCCCGATGGTTATTCAGCCGGACGGCAAAATCGTGGTTGCCGGTGTCACTTATGACGGCGCCAACTATTCCGTTACCGTGACGAGGTTTCTCACGAACGGCGCGCTGGACGGCTCCTTTGGAACCGGCGGCAGTGTGACTAACATTCTCGGCACCAACGGCTCCTATCCCAGCTCCATCACGCTGCAGGGTGACGGCAAGATCGTCGTGGGGGCTTATGCTTCCGTCAGCGGCAACGACATCGCCGTTCTGCGCTATAACACCAACGGTTCCCCGGACACCACCTGGAACGGAACCGGCAAAGTGCTGGCCGCCATTGGTTCGAGCGGCGATAGCCTGGCGAATTTGGCCATCCAGCCGGACGGAAAAATTATCAGCGCCGGAGCCAGCGCTTTTTCCACCATTTCCAAATTCAGCA
>JAQGPB010000529.1 GCA_028293265.1 Pedosphaera sp.
TTTTCCGTGATCGTTTCCATCGTGGCCATGATCGCCCTGTTCGGCATCACAAATTATCTGGGGTCGCGCTATTACGCGCGGTTCGCCTGGAGCAGCCAGGTGGAAATGAAACTCTCGCCCCAGACCATTTTTTTGCTCAAGTCCATCACCAACCAGGTCACGGTGGTGGCTTATTACGATCCATCGGACAATCTCTACAGCTCCGTCTCCGCGCTGCTGGATGAATTTCGGCTGACCAATCCGAAGATTTCAGTGGAAACCGTAGATTTTCGGCGTAATCCGGCCCGCGCCCAACAAATCAAGGCCGCCTACAAACTCGGCACGTCGGAGGACAAGAATCTCGTGATCTTCGATTGTGAGGGCCGGAAGAAAATCCTGCCCGCCGCCCTGCTGGGAGATTACACCTATGAACAGGTGCCCAACGACAAGCAGCCCGAATGGACCAGCCACTTGAAGGCCTTTGAAGGAGAGAAATGGTTTTCATCCGCGCTTCTAAGCGTGATAAATCCCAAGCCAAGGAAAGCTTACTTTCTCACCGGCCATGGCGAGCATGACGTGGAGTCCTCCGCGGATGGTGGTTACCAAAAGTTCACCAAGGTCATGGAAGAAAATAATGTGACCAATATTGTCCTCGAATTGAAGGGCACCAATGCCATTCCGGCGGATTGCAATCTGCTCATCATCGCAGGCCCCATTCACACCTTCCCTGCCAATGACCTGATTAAAATCAGGCAGTATCTTGACCAAGGCGGGCGTTTGTTTGTGCTCTTCAATGCTTACACAAGGCATACCGAAACGGGCTTGGAGGCGATTTTGGCGGATTGGAATGTTGCGGTGGGCATGAATCTCATTGGCGATTCGGACAACACCCAAACCGCCGGCGGCGCGCTGGTGGTCAGCGCCTGGAGCAAAAATCACCCGCTCTCCAGTCCGCTCCTGAATTCCAAATCCACTTTGAACATGGTGCTTCCCCGCTCCATCAGCACCTTGAGCAAAACCAAGCAGGGACCGGAAACGCCGAAGGTGGACGAGCTTGCCTCCACGGGGCCAAATGCCACGGTGGGCGACATTCATGACAATCCCAAACCCGCTGGCGAACCGGTGCCGCTGATGGTCGCGGTTGAAAAAGGAAGCATCAAAGGCGTCTTCCCCCAGCGCGGCACGACGGCGATCTTGGTGGTGGGAGACTCCATGTTCTTGAGCAACCTGGGAATTGATTATGCAGAAAACCGCGATTTCGCAGGCTTCGCCATCAACTGGCTGTTGGATCAAACCCAGATGCTTCAGGGTGTGGGGCCGCATCCGGTCAAGGAATACAAGCTCATCATGACCCGGGCGCAAATGACCAACTTCAGCTGGCTGCTGTTGGCCGCCGTGCCCGGCACGATCCTGGCCTTTGGCGGGTTGGTCTGGTTCCGGCGACGGCATTGAGCGAGGCTTGAACCAAGCGAGCGCATGACTTCTATTTCGATGTAGCTGCCATGAACCCAAAGAACACCTTCATGTTGGTCGCGCTGGTGGCCGTGTTGTGCGCCTTCATTTTCTATGTTGAGCCGCGCCTCCACACGCCTTTGCCCGGCCCGGTGAAGGTCCTGCCCGATCTCAAGCCCGGAGCTGTCACCAGTTTGCAACTCCTGCTCGCGGGTAATAAACCTATCTGCGCCCAGCGAACCAACGATGGCTGGCAATTGACCGAGCCCCTGCCCTACCCCGCGCAATCCCAAGCAATCGAAAGCCTCGTCCGCACGGCAGCACTGCTGATACCGCAGACCCGCATCTCCGCCCAGGAATTGAAGGGCCGCCTGACTTGGAGGGAGGAGTTCGGTTTCGACAATCCGCAGGCCACGCTCATCTTCCAGCAAGGCGCGGATCAATTTAGACTCCAGCTTGGTTTTCTCACCATGCCCGGCGACCAGATTTACGCGCAAGTGGTCGGCCAGGCGGACATTGACATCATTGATGCCGACTTTTTCAAAAAGCTCATCCCCCATCAGGCAAACGACTGGCGCGACACCTCCTTTGTCACGCTCACCAACGTCCCTTTCGACCGGCTGACGGTCACCGCAGCATCCCAGTGGTTTGAACTGCGGCGCATCCAAGCCAGCGAGGCCTGGCACATGACCAACCCGGTGCAGTCCCGGGCTGACAACCCGAAAATTGACGACCTGTTTCTAGGCTTGCAAAAACTGCATGTCACCCGCTTTGTCACGGATGATTCCCACGCCGACCTTGAGTCATTCGGCCTTCAGCCGGCGGCATTGGAATTGAGATTCGACCAGGGCACCAACCACTCCCTCTCGTTGCAATTTGGCAAAAGCCCGACCAATGACGAAAGCCTCGTCTATGCCCGTCGGAATGGCCAAAGCACCATCGTGCTGGTGCCGCGCGAGCGCGTTTCGGCCTGGTCGGCCGGCTTTCAGGAATTTCGCGACCGGCATCTGGTGCGGTTTGACGGAGGGCCGCCCGATTTGATCGAAATGGCCGGCCCCCAGGAAAATTTCACCGTGCAACTCCAGCCAGACAAGACCTGGCGCGTCACCAAACCGCTCGATCTGCCGGCGGACACCAACGTCATGCGCTCCTTCCTGGACGGTCTCGCCGGCCTCGAAGTCGTGCGCTTCAAAAACGACGTGGCGGTGGATGATGCCGCTCCGCCCGATTCCCCGGCATATGGCCTGGCCAAGCCCGTGCGACGCTACCTTCTCAAACACAATGCCAGCCATGAAAAAGCGGGCAATTCGAACGATGTGATGGCGGAATTGGATTTCGGCCTGATGACGAATGGCAACATCTTCGTCCGTCGCGCGGACCGGCCCGAAGAAAGTTCCGTCTATGCCGTCAAAGCCGAGGATTTCGCCAAACTGCCCGCAACTGCCTTGGACCTCCGCACCCGGCGCATCTGGAATTTCTCGCCAGACGACGTCACGCGTATCACGATTCGCCAGAAGGGCAAGAGCCTGCAAATGCTCCATAACGGCACCGGTCATTGGCCCATTGCGGTCGGCTCGATAGGGATGAACAATGAATTGGAAGTGGAAACAGGCGCGGATGAACTGGGCTTGCTGGAAGCGCAAAATTGGATCGAGCGCGGTGATCAGAACCGGGCGCGCTACGGTTTTTCCGATCAATCGCTCCAGATTGCCGCCGAGGTCAAAGCCGGCGGCAAACCGCAGACCCTGACCTTGGATATTGGCGGAATGTCGCCACGTGGCCTCCGCTATGGAGAAGTGCGCATGGAAGATGGCCAGAATTGGATTTTTGAACTGCCTGCCGTCACGATGGACCGGCTGACCGAATATTTTAACATCAAGGAAAACCCGGGACCCTGACATGGCCGAGCGCACACCAAAGCGGTGGTGGCGGATTACCCGGGTTTGCCTGCGGGGAATCCGGGTCGGCATCCTTTTGGTGGCACTGGTTTTGTTGCTGATCACTTGGTGGCTGAACACCGTGGGGCTGCCGGCTTTTCTTAAGCGCCCGTTGATTGCGCAACTGCATGCGCAAGGGCTGGACCTCCAATTCAGCCGCCTGCGCTGGCGCTGGAAGCGGGGCATTGTGGCGGAGGATGTGCGCGTGGGCGCGGCGCAATCCGAAACCAACAACCCGCAGCTCTCCATCAAGGAAGCGGAACTCAGGGTGAACCACCATGCGCTGTCCAGGTTCAAATTGCAGGTTGATTCCCTCCTCGTGCATGACGGCCGGTTGTTCTGGCCGTTGGATGAACCTGACCAGCCGCCCGCCTCGCTTCTGATGACCAATATTCAGACGCAGTTTCGGTTTCTGCCCGGCGATCAATGGGAGCTGGACCATTTCAGCGCCGATTTCGCCGGCGCCAAGCTGCAACTGGCCGGCTCGCTGACCAACGCGCTGGCCTTGCGCGATTGGAAACTGTTTCACGGCGGCCGCAAGGCGCAACCCGAACTGTTGCGCGCGCGCCTGCGGGCACTGGCGCTGGCGGTTGACCGGATCAAGTTCGTCCAGCCGCCAGAATTGAACGTGGTCATCAACGCCGACGCGCGCGATGTCCGTACCTTCAACGGACGGCTGACGTTGGACGCCAAGGGCGCGGTGACCCCCTGGGGCGCCTTGACCAACGGTACCCTGCTCGTCTGGTTGACGCCTCCTGCCGGCACCAACAACCTGCCCCACGTGAAATTCCAATTGCATACGGATGAAATGAATTTCACGGTTCATCCAACTCCCGCCCAAACGCTCGCCGGCGGCACGAAACATTTTGAACTGGATTTGGATGCGTCGGGCGATGAAGAAATCACGAACTTGGTCCGCGCGCGGCTCGAGATTTCCGCAGGCCAGTTCTCCCTGCCCTGGGGTCAGGCGGCGAACGCGCATTTCACGGCCCGCTGGACGCATTCACTCACCAACGCGATCCCGCTCGCGGGCACGGGCGAACTGCGCCTGACCAACGCCCAATCCAAGTGGGGAACCGCCGGCCAACTGCGGCTCATCGCCAGCATGGGCCTGCCCGTCACCAGCCATCCGCCGCAAACCAACGCCGGTTGGGGCTGGTGGGCCAGCCTCGCCCCCTACTTCCTGGACTGGAATGGCCGGGTGGAAAACATTCGCGCGAACGGCTTCGAGAGCAAGGAAGTCCTCTGCGGCGGCACCTGGCGCGCGCCGGTATTGACGATC
>JAQGPB010000536.1 GCA_028293265.1 Pedosphaera sp.
TCGTCGAGAACGAGGATGGTGTCAGCGCGGCGCAAAAGGCTGAGGCGATTGGCAACAACAAAGGTGGTGCGGCCGATCATGGCGTGGCGCAAGGCGGTGACAATCTCGTGCTCGGTCTTGGAATCAACCGACGCGGTGGGGTCGTCGAGAATCAGGATGGGCGGTTGCAGCAGGAGCGCGCGGGCGAGGGCGAGGCGCTGGCGTTGGCCGCCGGAAAGGTCCACGCCGGATTCGCCGAGAACGGTCTGGTAGCCCTTGGAGAGCGCGGAAATGAAATCGTGAGCCGAGGCGGCCTTGGCAGCTTCTTCGATCTGGCTTTGGGACGCGTGCGGGCTGCCGAAGGCGATGTTCGCGGCGACGGTGTTCGAGAAAAGAAAGCTTTCCTGATAGACTATGCCAATCTGGCGGCGGAAGGCGTCGAGATCAAGGGTGCGGAGTTCGTGGTCGTCCACGAGGATGCGGCCGTGCTGAGGATCGTAGAAGCGCGGGATGAGGCTGAGCAAGGTGGTTTTGCCCGCGCCGGTCATGCCAAAGATGCCGATGACCTGGCCGGGTTTTGCCTCGAAAGAAATTTCGTGCAACACCGGCGATTCGGGACGGTAGCCGAAGGTGACGCGGTCGAAGAGGACGCGGCCGGTGAGGCGCGCGGGGGCAATCGCGCCGGGCTGGTTCTGGACTTCGAGTGGAGTGTCGAGGACTTCGAAGACGCGGCGGGCGGCGGTGAGGCTTTGCTGGACGGAGTTGGCGACGGTGGAAAGGTTGGCGACCTGCCCGGTGAATTGTTGGAGCAAACCGGCGAAGACGACCAGGCCGCTGCCCAAGGCGATCCTGCCCTCGACGTAGAGCCAGCCGCCGTAAGCGAAGAGAATCACGAGGCTGAGCTGCGAGAGCAACTGGGTGATGGGGGTGAAGATGGAGAGGTCCCAGAAGATTTTTTGCTGCTGGGAGGAGACGTGGTCGTTCCCTTCCTCGAAGCGGCGGATGCGTTCGTTTTCGGCGGCGAAGCCTTTGATGGTCTGGATGCCGAGGATGCTTTCGCTGAAAAGTTCGACGAGGCTGTCGTAGAGTTCGCGGTTGCGGAGGTAACCGGGGCGCAACCGGGCCGAATAATAATGCGTGATGATGGCGAGCGGGATGGTGACGGAAAGGCAGGCGACTGTGAGCGGCGGATGGATGCGCCACATGAAAATAAAATAAGCGGCGAGCGTGATGAGCATGTTGAGGCCCTGGAGGATGACGCCGTCCACGAAAAGGCGGGTGTTCTGCACGTCGCCGGTGAGGCGGTTGAAGATGGAGCTGGAGCCGTTGACTTCGAAGAAACGGAAGCTGAGGCGTTGGAGCTTGGCGTAGAGCTTGTCGCGCAGGTCGGGGACGATTTTTCCCTGCGTGAGGCGGGCGGTGGCCATGTTGTAATGGTAGGTGAGCACGGCGCGAAGCAGCGCCTGGAGCATTATGGCGACGGACAAAACGGTGACGACTTTTACCGGCGTCCAGGAGGCGGGCGGCGTCCAGCCGTAGGGATAAACGGGCGCGCCGAGGGTCGGGTCGAGGCCGTGGCGGATGACGTCAATGACGACGCCGAGCAATTGCAGGCCGACCAGGCCGAGCAGGAGCACCACGATGCTGAGAAAAAGCGAGAGCAGACAGTCCGCGCGAAACTGCCACGCCAGCCCGAGCAGGCGGCGCAGGAGTTCGCCGGTGGAATACCGTTGCTCGGTCCGCGAATTAAACTGTGATTCAGCCATTGTCGAAACGAAGAGAATGAGGCGTGTGGAAATTGATTTCCAGATTAAATGAAAGTTTTTTGGTTGCTGGCATGCTATCACGGTGGTGTGCCCCCTGCCGTTTCCCCCGATGGGGGCGAGGGAGCAGCGTCAATCAGCCTTTGCCACTATTACGTCGCCTAACCAACAGTGGTTTCGGGAAATGGTCGGTCGAATTACTGAGTGGCCCTGGTCTGAAAAGTGCGATTGTGGCCGGTGGCGGGAATGCTGATGGTGTAGGATTTGCCATCGGGCGCGACGGAGAGCTTGATGCAATTGCCGGCGCAATGGGCATCGAGGTTGGCAATGTATTCGTCAGGGGTGTTGTTGGTAGAGTCGGCGCGCAGGCTGCGGTGGACTTGATACATGGCCTGGATGGAAGGGGCGGATTTCAAGGTGGCGAAGGAATTTGGACCGCAGCCTTTTTGAGCGCCGTTGTTCATGACGGAAACGGTGGGTGCAAGGCTGTGGACAAGGAGCGGATTATTGCTGAGGTCCGTGCCGTGATGGTCCACCTGATAAACATCCACCGGGCCGACGCGGTTTACGGGACAGACCAGGCGGGCTTCCATGTTCCAAGTCAAATCGCCGCCGTCAAAAAAGCGGAAGGGGCCAAATTCGAGGAGCATCACAATGCTGTTCGCGTTGTCGGAAGCATCAGTCTCGCCGGGTTTCGATCCGGCACAGGAAGAGTTGGTGCCAGCGCCGTCAGGAACCCGTTCGGTGAAAATCTGTTTGGCCGCGAGGCAACGAAACGAGAGCCGGGGAGCATTCTTATCCCGAGGTTGAATGAAGGGAATTGAGTCGTCCGCGTGCATGATGACGCGGCTGCCGACTTTCATCTCGCGATAGGGCTTGATAAGGAGCGGAAAGCGGGTGTCGCTCGGATTATGATCAGGGTCGCGATCGGGGATGCCGTTCTCGTGGACCGTTCCAATTGGAATGAGTTCGGACAATTCTGGCGCGCCGCCGAAATGGTCAATGTGAAAATGCGTGGTGATGAGGTGATCAATTTTTTTGAGTCCGGCAAGTTTCGTGGCAGTTTGAAAAATGCGCGCGGCGTCGCGTCCTCCAGCCCAGCCGGTATCAATCAATACTGATTCATCCAATGGCGTGACAATCAGTGTGGCGGCTCCGCCCTCGACATCCACCCAGTAAATATCGAGCGTCTTGTCGGCCATGCCAGCTCGGCAGGCGAAGGTAAAGAACAGGAGCAGAGACAACAGAATCGAGCTTTTTGTTTTCATGACGGGACGGCGCTGCTTTGTTTCAAGGTTTAACAGGCGGCCGATTGATGCATGATGCCGCAAGCGCCGGGTTGGATTCAATGGTGAATTGATCAGAGCCTCCTCAGGTCGGCTCCTACAAAAAATGGCGGGGCAGGCAGGCATGCCCAAAAAGCACGCGAGTCCCCTGCCCTGCGTGGGCTGTCAAAGCGATGGACTATGGTCAACCTGTGGCGTTGGAAAAGCGCCAGAGGACTGGCGCATTCCAAGACGCTATCGTGACTAAACTGGCCCGCTCTTAATTTTGGTGGATGGCTGTTTGGCGCGGAGATTTTTCGGCCGGCCAATTGCTGTTGCGCGCCTTGGAGACGCGCTGGCTGGCAGCGGTCGCGGACTTGGCCGCCCGCGTCGGCGATTGTCCAGCCTGGGCCTGGCGCTCGGCCCGCAATTGCGTCTCGGCCTGGAGCCAATGTTGCGTGGCTTTCCCTTCCGGGCGGCCTTCCATTTCATAAATACGGTAAGCGCGAACCGTGATTTCTTCCCGGTTCGGTTCCTGATACAGTTTCACATGGTCGGACATGGCATTATCCTTTCTTGATTACGTTGGTCGCAGACAATTTCACTTTGCAAATTTTAGACGTGTTCCGAATGGTATGTGTTCAATCGTTTGCCCGAAGGTAGGTATTTACCCCAGTCCACGCGGCGAAAAAACACATTGTCATTGTGTTTCCAGAAGAAAAATTAAAGTAAAAAACAAGAAGGCATGAAAACTAAAACGATGGGTGCGCCGGTCGAGGCGCTGCGTCCGGCCCGCACATGTCCGCTGCTGCTGTTTGCGCGAAATTTCTTCAAGCACCCGCGCATGCTGGGTTCGCCGATCCCCAGTTCGCAGCAATTGATCGAGGGAGTTTTGCAGCCGGTGAACTGGGTGGAGGCGCGCGTGATCATCGAGTACGGGCCGGGGGTGGGCAGTCTCACGGTGGAAATCCTGCGCCGCATGCACCCGCGGGCTATCTTGCTGGCCATCGAAACCAATGGCGATTTCGTGGAATATCTGGGCGAGGCGCTGAGCGATCCACGGCTGCGCTTGGTCCACGGGTCGGCGGCGAAGACCGACGCGCTGCTGGCGCGGCACGGTTGCGGGCGGGCGGATTACATCATCTCGGGCATTCCTTTCAGCACGATGCCCATGGGGGGGCGGGAGACCATTCTAAATGTCACTCATGCCGCGTTGCGGCCACAAGGTGCATTCTTGGTCTACCAGTATTCGCAACGGATATTTCCCAGCCTCAAGAAGATATTCGGCGACGTACGCCGCAATTTTTTGCTGGCGAAGCTGATTCCGATGTGGCTGTTCCAGTGTTCGCGGTGAAGACTTCCGGTCCGTGCACTAAAGGATGCCCGTTTGAATTCATGTCATTGGCGTATTCAATTATTTCTTCTTTCAATAGGCGAGCTGACGACCATATATTCACCGTCAGTCATAACATGCCGCCTATTTTTCAAGAACCTATATGCAGACGCCTAGTCCTTGGTGGAATTCTATTCTTTATGATAGCCGGTATTCTGCCATCCAAAGACCGGTTTGTAATTTCTAATGGCCCGGTCGAAACCATAATTACGCGTCAAGGCAATCCATTAGTTTATTGGGGCGCGGAGGCGGCGATTTTATTTGTTGCTGTTTTGCTTTGCGCAATAGCTTTTTATCGAGCGCGGAAAAACAGGTAGTCTCAGAGTAAAGCCACTCATTTGCCGGCGCTCCAGCCGCCGTCAATCATGAACGCCGTGCCGGTGACGCTGGCGGATTCGTCGCTGGCAAGATACAGGGCCGCGCCGGCAATCTCCGCGGGCTGGAGCATCTTGCCGGTCAGTTGCGTTGCGGACATTTCGCGGTAGGCTTTCGCGGGATCGGGATATTCGGAGAGGCGCGCTTTGACGAAAGGAGTTTCGACGCGGCCGGGGCAGATGCAATTGATGCGAATGCCCTGGTGCGAATGATCGAGCGCCATGCTCTTGGTCAAGCCAACCACGGCAAATTTGGTGGTGCAATAAACCGCACGGTCCCGTATTCCCACCACGCCGCCAATGGAGGCGAGGTTGATGATGGCGCCGGACTGGCGTTGGACCATTCCGGGGAGAAATGCCTTGCTGACGTTGAAGACGCCGCGCACGTTGACCGCATAAAGCCGGTCCATGTCCTCGACGGTGCTCTTCAACAAAGTGCCGACGCAGCCGATGCCGGCGTTGTTGACGAGGATGTCGAGGCGGCCATGGGCCTGCAAAACTTTTGCCGCGACGCCCTCGCAATCGGTTTCCTTGCTCACGTCGAGGCGGATGAAGTCAGACTTGCCGCCGGCGGTTTTGATTTTTTGCACGGTTGATGTGCCGCCGTCTTCGTTAATGTCGGCGACGATCACAAACGCACCGGCTTGCGCAAAGGTTTCGGCAATGGCCGCGCCTATGCCTGAACCGGCTCCGGTTACCAGCGCGATCTTGTCAGTCAGTTTAAACATATCAATCCAAAGTAAGATTCACCCGGTCTTCGCCCTTGAAGGACCCGCCGAGCGGTTTGGGCGCGGTGATGAACAGCCGGTCGGCGGTGACTTTTTCACCCTGCAACAAATAGGCCTGGACTTTCGCAGCGCGCCGCTTCATCAGCACGCGCAAATCGTCGTCCGTGACTTCGATTTTTTGGAGCAATTGCGTTTCCATGTCGGCGACTTCCGGCTCGGCGGAGGCTGAAACGGCGGCGGGCTGGATGGAAGTCGCCGCAGGCCGTGGCTTGGCCGAAGCTTTCGCGGGCTTTAACGGGCCGAACAGCAGGCTCGCGCCGCGCTCGTGCCGCTCGGCGTCCAACGCCAGCGCCTGCAGGTGCGCGGCTTTCGCCTGGCCGGCGGCGAGTTGCAATTCTGCCGCGGACGGCTGGTTGGTGGGTGTTTCGCTCGGCTGGTATTTTCCAAAGTTGGTCTGATAAAGTTGTTTGACGAAGCGTTCGTAATCTTTCGGCTCCAGCTTGACTTCGCCAATGGCCACGGCGGATTTGCCGGCGTCGGTTTGCTCCTTGACCCAGAGCGATTTGATCTGCTGCTCCAATTTCACGCGGGCCAACGGCGCGCGGTCAAGCGCGGGATCGGCCGAGCCGTTGATTTCCAGGGTGAGTTCCGGACGCTCGTAAAGGGCCTTGATGAGGGTGCTGAGCTTGTTGGTCTCAGTGTCAGGTATCGCGGCCAGACCCGGCTCGAAATTGACGAAGCTCAATTCTTCGCCGCCGCCGAACATCGCGCCGAGCAACGAGAATGGCGAAGTGGCGGCTTTCGCGATGAGATTGCCGACCACCTGCCAGATGATGGGGCCGAGCTTGAATGTCGGATCATCTATGCGGCCGGCGACGGGCACGTCCAGTTGGATGCGGCCATGGCGGTCCTTGAGCAGGGCGATGGCGAGCTTCACCGGGAGCTTGGTGGCGTCGGGGCTGTCGTTCTTGGGGCCGAGGGTCAGTTGATCCACGTAAAAACCGTTCTCGGCCTTGAGGGCCTTCTTTTCCACCAGATAATGTACGCCGAACGAAAGCTTGCCCTTCTGCAACGGCCGCCCGGCGAATCTTTCGGTGTAGGGCGTGAAGGCGGTCAATTCGGTGTTTGTGAAGGCAACCGAAACGTCGGCGAAAACATCATTGGCCAGCGGATTTATTTTGCCGCTGACGCCGAAGGGAGAATGGGAATCCACCTTGCCATTCAAATCCACGACGGCGGTGGTGTCCTCCTTGGAGGAAAGCCCCCTGATGCTCCCGCCGAATTCCTGCACGTCAAATGTACAATGCGGCTCGATGGATTGGTCCGCGAAATGAATCGAAGCGTTTTCAAACACCAATGCGCCGAGCGCGATGTCGGGCATGGTTTTATTTGCGGGCGTCGCGTTGGGTTCAGCGGCCGCCGATGCTGCGTTCGTCCGGGCGGCGATTTGGTTGCGCAGGATGGTCTGCAAATTGGCGCGGTGATCGGGGCCGACGATGAGGCTGGTGTTCAGACCGGTGAACTTGACCTGGCTGACTTGCAGCTTGTCTGGTTGCATGGTGAGCTGGATGCCGTCCACATTGAGCGCGTCCCATCTGGCGAAATCCTTGAAGAGGACGTCATCAGCAGTGGCGAAATTGGCGATGGCGACGTCGCCGGCAAAACTGATCAGCGGCGCGCCCGGCTCGGGAGCGGCGTAGCGCGCGCGCCCCTGAAGATTGAGAAAACCGCTCGTGACGGCCAGCTTGATTTGCTCTTCGACGTAAGGTTGAAGGGAGCGCAGGTCGAGATTTGTCAGCGCGAGTTGCAAGTCGGCTGAAGGCGGCAGAAGCGAGGCGGTGCCGTTCACACCGATGAAGCCGCTTTTCTGAAAGCGCAGCGACGCAGAGACAGCCACCGGAGCGTTGCTGGCATTGGAAACGCCTTTGAGGTCAAATGCGAGTTGGGCGATGTCGAATGCGGCGGGCTTGGCGGGCTTTTTGTCCTCGGCTCGGATGGTGTAATTGTCAAAGGCGATTTCATCAATCTTCGCGGTCAATGGCGGCAGGCGCGAGGGAACGGGAGTTTTGTTTTCCGCAGTGTGCCTGGCGGGAGAATTGAGGAGCGAGAGCAGGTTGATGCTGCCGTCTTGATTTTGTCGGACGAGGATTGAGCCGCCGGAAGATTTAATCAGGCCGACCCGCGCGTTCATGCGGGCAACGTTCGCTGCGGCATCAGTGACGGAAAATTCTGGAATCTTCACGACCGTTTCGCCGGTGGCGGGCACCTTGAGTTCTAGGTCGCTGAGATGCACGGCGGCATTGGAGACGGAGAGATCGAGGAAATTGGTGACGGAGTCGTAATTGTAATCCGCCGTGATGTCCAGCAGGCCGCCGGCGATTTCGAATTGCGCGTAATCGTGGCTGTAGGTGGAATATTTTTTCAACGGCAGACCGCCGATGCGGAATTTGCCCGCCGAACGGAGCGGATTGATGGTGACAGTTCCCGACCAGCCAAAAGTTTCACCCTCGCCAGTGCGCGCCAGAAATTTGTAGGGGCTGTCCTGGTCGCGGATGCTGGTGAACGTGGTAAGATTTACGTCAATGGGCGTGAACGCGGTGTGGAAAGGTGTCGCGCGATTCAGATCGGCGAAGGCGACCGTGCCATTGGTAACGGTCAACTTATAAACAATCAAAGACGGGATGGCCTGCGGCTTGGCCGGCTTCGGTGCGGTCGGAGTGTTGGTGAGCAGGTTGGCAAAATTGAAATTGCCATCCGCCTGATAGGTGATCTGGGCGAACGGCTTTTGCAGGCTGATTTCGTCGAACACCCAGGTGCGCTTGAACAGCGAGGCCCAAAGCTGGAAGTTCGCATAAAACTCATCGAAGGAACTGAACACGTCG
>JAQGPB010000543.1 GCA_028293265.1 Pedosphaera sp.
TGCCTTCAAACTGATCCACGATGCGCAAAAATACGGCGCCCGCGTTGCCCTTTACGGCCGCAAAATAAACAACGCCGAGCACCAACTCGCGTTCATCGAAATGCTCCTCGCCATCACCGAAGGCCGCGTTAAACCCGAGGAAGCCGTCCACGCCTACCACGGCATCTTGCAGGCCAAAAACATCAAGCCGCACCGCTCACTCGAAGATGATCTAAAACCCACCGACCAAGCCATGAGCTATGATGGCAGCGCGGCCCGCCGCGCCACTGCGCAAATTCGCAACAACCCCTTGGCCAACGGCAAACCCGAACCCACCGCCACGTCCGTCGCTGACAAAAACGGCACCGGCACCGACTGGCCCACTGGTCCCGACGGCTCCCCCGATTTCGCCAATATGAATTCTGCCCAACGCCGCGCCTATGACACCGCGCGCCTGGCAAAACGATTTGGCTGATCTTTGAAAAAACGCCCAAACTCATCGGGCATGGGACTTTCAAACCGCAATGCTTCATTCGTGACCGGATGACGAAATGCAAGCACTTGGGCATGCAGTCCGAGGCGCTTGATTGGATTTTGGGTTGACCCATATTTTTTGTCGCCGATGACGCTGTGACCCAGGTCCTGCATGTGGACGCGGATTTGATTTTTACGCCCGGTTTCCAATTGCAGTTCCAGCAGCGTGTATTGCGCGTTGGATTTCAGGACGCGATAATGCGTCGTGGCTTTTTGACCTTCATTCGGCGTGGGACTGGAGCGCATGACCAACGCCTGATTTTCCTTCAGCCAGGAGGTGATCGTCCCCTGCGACTGCTCGACACGACCTTCCACAACCGCAATGTAAATCCTTTCCAACACCGCCTCCTGCCAGGCGTCCTGTAATGTTTTTTGGACTTCCTGATTTTTCGCGAACATCATCAGGCCGGAAGTTTCCCGGTCAAGGCGATGGATGATGAAAATGCGGTTGCGCGGGTTCGCTCTTTTCACATGTTCGCTCAATAAGCTGTAAGCGGTCTTCTCCTTTTCAATCTCAGTCGCCATCGAAAGCAAGCCCGCCGGCTTTTCGATGACAATCAAATACCCATTCTCAAAAACAATCTTCACTCCCCTGCCCGGCCCTGACGCCGCCTGACCTGCGCGGCCAATTTCCACCGTTTGCCCCGATGCCAGCGGATGGTTGAACTGCGTGATGATTTCGCCATCTACCGAAACCTGCCGGTGAGCCAGCAACGATTTCACCGCCGTGCGGCTTCTGTCCGGCATCTGCGCGAAAAGGAATTTCAACAATTCCGCCGGCTCAGTGACTTCAAAAGCATTGGATGGCATGCGCGCAATAATCAGCCCGCCAGCAATTCCTGGATTTCCTCCCAATTGAGCGCGCTCGTCAATTCTTCCTCGCCGCCCAGCATTCCCTGAATGAGCGCCCGCTTGCGCGTCTGCAGATTGAGGATCTTTTCTTCCACCGTATCGCGTGTGATGAGCTTGTAACTCGTAACGACTTTTTTCTGCCCAATGCGATGCGCGCGGTCCGTGGCCTGCGCCTCGACCGCCGGGTTCCACCAAGGATCAAAATGAATCACCGTATCCGCGCCCGTCAGATTCAACCCGACACCACCAGCCTTCAGGCTGATCAGGAAAACCGGAATGCGCGATTCGCGCTGAAATTTCTCGACCACCAATGCCCGATCCTTCGTAGCACCGTCGAGATAACAGAACTCGATGCCCTGCCCGTCCAACTCTTCGCGGAGCAACGCCAGCATGCTGGTAAATTGGCTGAACACCAGCACCCGATGACCGCCATCAATCACCTCTTCGAGCAATTCGCCGAACAACTCCACTTTGCCAGAAACCTCCGGCGCGGCTTTCTTGCCTTCGGTCGCGTCCGCGTAGGACTCCGTGGGGAGTTTGAGCAATCGTACGTCACAACAGATCTGCCGCAACCGCAGCAGCGCGGTGAGCACCACCATGCGGCTTTTGGGCAGGCCATTTGCATTGACGGCCTCGAGAATTTCCCGGCGGCTCGCGTCCAGAACCTGCTGGTAAAGGGCGCGCTGTCCGTCGTTCAATTCGCAATAGCTCACCTGTTCAATCTTCTCCGGCAGATCGCGCGCAACCTCGCGTTTCAACCGGCGCAGCAGGAAAGGTTTCAACCGCCGCGCCAGCCTTGTTTGCGCCGCAACGTTTTTGTCCCGCACAATCGCCAGTTCATAACGTTCGCGAAAATCCTGCGCGGTGCCCAGATAGCCGGGCATTAAAAAATCGAAGATGGACCAGAGATCGAGCACTGAATTTTCAATCGGCGTGCCGGTCAGGACCAACCGATGCCGCGAGCGGATGGATTTCACCGCCTGAGCATTCTGGGTCTGGCGGTTCTTGATATGCTGCGCTTCATCCAACACCACCGTGTCAAATTCCAAGCCGCCATAATTCTCCAAATCCCGGCGAAGCAATGCGTAGCTCGTAATCACCAGATCATGATTGAGAATCTGCGCAAACAATTCGCGGCGTTGCGGACCATAGAGCGCCAGCACGCGCAATTCCGGGGTGAACTTGGCCGCTTCCGCCGCCCAATTGAACACCAGCGAAGTCGGGCAAACCACCAAGATGGGAACTGTTGCTTTTGTCCTGCCAACGCAAGATTGTATGAGCGCGAGCACTTGCAAGGTTTTGCCCAGGCCCATTTCATCCGCCAAAATCCCGCCAAACCCATTGGCACGAAGAAACGCAAGCCACGCCACACCGTCCTTCTGATAAGGACGCAACACCGATTCGAGAGCGCCCAACTGCGGCGGCTCGACTTTCACCTCACCGGATTGTTGCGCGGCCCTTTGCGTCCAGGCGGCGGGAGCGTGGACCTGCCACCCCGGCTGACCGCGGAGCGTGGCGTCAAGAAAGCCCGCCTGCGAATTGTCCATCCGATAGCCGCCAGCATTTTGTTCCGGCGCGCAATCCAGCAGCACTTCTTGCAGTTCCTCCACCGCGCCGGCATCGAGCAGCGCGAATTTGCCGTTCTTGAGCCGCGAGTGACTTTGGCCCGAAAGCAGCTATCGTTGTATGTCAGCCGCCGCATAGAGTTCGCCGCCGCGCGTGTCGTAAGCCACATTGAGGTTGTACCATTCTTCGCCGGAAGGCGTGATCTGGAATTTGGGTTCGATGCGTTCCAAATTCTGTTGCGTGCTCCGTTCGAGCCGTTCCTCCAGCGTGACGTCACATTCCTTTTCGAGCCGCGGATAGTCGCGCGCGAAGAAATTCAATACGGCATTTTGACCTTTAAGATGACGCAGGCCTTGCGCGTCCGGCCCGGTGAAACCGTTTTTCAGCAATCGCGCAAACGCTGCCTGCTCAAATTCAAAATTACGGGTACGGTAGAGCGTGGGCGATTCAGGGTCGGGCAACCAC
>JAQGPB010000564.1 GCA_028293265.1 Pedosphaera sp.
CGTGGCGAAGAGCTTGACGCAGAACGATGCGCAGATTCATATTTTCGACAATTATATCGTGCCGTGGCAGTCGCGGTTGGAGTCAATCGTGGCACCGCCGGTTGGGCAATCTTTGCTGGTGGTGGCGCGGAAGAAAAAATGAGCAGGGTGGTCAATGGCCGGCTGAAATTTTCAGTGTGCTGATTTGGGCTGGCGGCCGAGCCAGATGTTGGCGATGGCGTTGTGCCATTCCAGTTGTGGAAGATCGGGCTGGATGGGGCTGTAAACTACGAGGCGGTCAGCGGGGTGCATTTTGCTGATCCAGGGTTCGTAGGCTTTGAGGTTGTAGTTGTAACGCTGGAGCTGCCGGAGAATTTGCAGATCGTCATCGTGCATCAGCGCGGGTTCAAGACCGAGGACGTATCGCCAGTCGCCTTGGGGATTCTTGTAAAAGGTGTTGTAGAAGAATTCCATTTGCGCGTTATAAAAGATGCCGTTGGAGTCGGGCAGCCAACCTTTCAAGGCGGGGTCGGTGGCGTCCAGAAATACTTCGTTAAGGCTGTAGCTGTAACGGCGGTCGAGGTCGTTGGTGGTGTGAAGAAAGAGAGGGATGGCAACGAGGCCGCACAGGGCGAGGCGTTTCACCGATGCCGAGTCGTAGAAGGCAGGGAGGATTTCCTCGAATTGCATGGTCAGCCAGACGAGAACGGCGGGGACGCCCCAGTCGGCCCAGAAGCGGTCGGCCTTGAAGCCGAGAATCCAGCAGAGGACGATCAGGCAGAAAACAGGGTCGCGCAGGAATTCGGGTTGACGGCGGGTTTGCAGCCAGCGCCAGAGGATCACGCCGCCCAGCAACGCGAGGGTGTCGAACTCGCCGTAGCTGGGGCGAAGTTCGCCGACTAATTGCCATTGGGGCAGGTGTTCGCGCGAGATGTCGGCGATGATCAGAAGCGCCTGGCGCAGGAATTCCACCGGTTTGCCGGTGAAGACCGCACCGGCAAAAATCCCGGCGGTGACGCAACCGGTCAGCCAGAGCGCCGAGCGCCAGGATTGGGCCAGGAAAAATGCGAGCAACGGGACGATCCACAGATACCACGCGCCGTGCATCCAGACCGAGAGGCTGATGCCGAGCCAGGTGAGGATGATTTTCGGCCAAGAAGGTTTTTGTTGGCCGGGCTTGGACCAGGCGAAGAGGATGGCGATGAGGATTCCTTCAGTCAGCAACAGCGGACGCGCCTGCGAAAGGCGGACCATCACTTCGGGAATAGCGATCATCTGCGCCAGCAAGGCGGCGAGCCAGGCTTCGGGGCGGCGCAGCCAGGGGAGGGGAGCGTAGAAGACGCAGAGCATCAGCCCGGCGACGGAGAAAGTGACCAACGCCTCCTGGCCCCAACCGGCGTGCAAATGTAGAAAACGGAGCAGCCATTCCCAGCCGGGGCTGTGGTCCATCGAGTAATCCGAACGCAGCGCTAAAATTTCAGTGTATGGCCTGTCGGTGAAAGCCTTGGCCACGTGGCGGCGGGCATCACCAGCGGGCAAATAGCCCATGCTGATGATGCGCAGCGGAATCAGCAGCAGAATGAGGACTACGACCATCCATGACAGCAAAGGAATATATCGGCCAAAGGGCGATTCGTCCGGCGCCAGACGTTCTGCTGGACGCGTGTCCTTGGGTTCGGATTGGGTTATCACGCGGGTTCGGTTTCTTTTGGCACGAATTGTTCCAAGGTGCGTTTGCCAATGAGCAGGCCGGCGGCTTCGAGATCTTGTCCCGCCTGGCGGTCAGTGCTGGGGAGCTTGATGTCGGCGGGCGGGACGGCGGCGTGGTCGCGATAGACGGGGTCGTGCCAGCCTTCGATGTTCAAATCTGAATCGTAACCGGCGCGCAGGAGCGCATGGATGATTTCCGCCCAGTTGGACTGGCCGAGGCCGGGCATGCGATGTTCCGAAACGCCGGGATGGCAGATGCCGTAAACCTCGAGCAGTTGGCGGTTGATGAAGGCGTCCTTCGCGTGAACGTGGAAAATGCGCGTGCCGAATTTGTGGATGTTCGTGACGGGATCAATGAACTGGCAGATGAGATGGCTGGCGTCCCATTCGATGCCGAGATTTTCGCATTTGGTTTCATTGAAAAGCCGCTCCCACATGGCGGGCTGGGAGAGCATGTTGAAACCCATGATGGGCAGGTGATAGACGCTCATCGGGCAATGTTCGAAGGCGATGCGCACGCCCTTGTCGGCGGCAGTGCGCGCGAGCGGTTCCCAAAATTCGAGCAACTGCGGCATGAACTGCTCGAACGGTTTGTAAACCGGATTGTCGCCGCGCGGATTGTTGGTCAACTCGATGACCGCGCCGGGAAAGCCGCAGACTGTCTTGATGCCGAGGTGCGAGGCGACTTCGATGGCGCGCAGGAATGTGGCGCGGGCGTGTTCGGTCTGCTTGGGGTCGAGGGGATTCTTGTAATGCGCACCGATGGCGGAGATGCGGATGTTGCGCGATTTCGCATCGGCGGCGAATTGTTCGGCGAAGGGAAGCCAGTTGGATTCGCGCGGACCGACGGGGCTGGTTTCAAAGCGGTTCCATTGGATGGAGCCGAAGCCGTTTTGCTGCGCCCAATCGAGGCGGGCGATGTTTGCGTCTGTTAGGAAGCCGATTCTCATGGGGTTAGGAGATGGGTTGTTGGAGCATTGGAGTGTTGGGATGATGGGAAACGGCGGCCATCACTACGAACCCGGAATTTGAAAAGACGGCAGCAGAGGTGACCGAGGTGGCTGGCATACGGCCACGGGAAAACATTTCTCTCTGTTCGCTCCTGGAGAATTTTTGTCATGTTCGGCTTTCGAAAGCGGTGTCGCGCTGCGCTTGCCACCGCACTCCAAAACCTGGCAGAAGTTTCAGCTTTGCAATTCATTTGGTCAGCCACAGTGGGATTGTCGGACGGCGGCGTGGTCGCGCAGGCCGGCGAGGTCCATCAGGGTGGCGGTTTCCCTGTAGGCTTCGGTGACCCACTCGACGATTTTTGCGGGCTCGGGCGCGTATTCCAACTCGATGGAGATGACACCGTCAATGCTGAGTTCCTTGATGGCTTGCAGGTAGGGCATGAACTTTACGACGCCGCGTCCGGGCGGGAGGTCGCCGTGGACTTTGCCATCGCAATCGCTCAGGTGGACGTGGATGGCTTTGCCTTTGAGTTTCTTGATTTCCAGGGGACCGGTGTCGGATAACACGAGGTGGCTGATGTCAATGTTTGCCTTGACGCGCGGGTGGGCGCATTCGTCAACAAAACGAACCATCTCGCGGATGTTGTTGAGCAGGCTGAGGCGGAAGGGTTCGAGTTCGAGGGCGATGTCCACCTTCCGGCGCGCGGCGTAATCGCCGAGGCGGCGGCAGGTTTCGATGCCCCATTGCCATTGGGCTTCGGCGGGAATGACTTCGCGCTGCCAGATGTATTCGCCGAGCACGAGGAGGATGTTTTTTGCGCCCCAGACCTGGGCGAGGTCAATAAACCGTTTGCAACGCTCGAAATGGAATTCGCGGACGGGTTCGTTGAAATCAATGAGGCCGACGGCGACGACGGGCAGCGAGATGATGGGCAGCCCAAGCTTGGCGGTGGTGTTGGCGACGAGGCTGATTTCTTTTTGGGAAATGTTCATTGCCTCGGTGAAGATGTCCACGGCATCGAAGCCGATGTGCGCGATGTGCTTGAGTCCGGAGGCGGTGTCCACGCCGGCCTGCTGGAAGGCGCTGTTGATGATGCCGAGCTTCATGGGTGGAGGCTAACAGCACGGGCGACGGGAAACAAGCGTGGGGAAAATACCGGCGTCCAAAGCGGTGGACAGTTGAGAGAGCGGGACGGGGAAGGGCTTGGGCGTGGCTTTAGACTGATTTGGTGAGAAACTCCGCACTGAAATGGTTGAAGGGCGGGGACTGGCCAAGCGGCGCAAAGGGATTAAAAGGACCAAAGGGACGGAAAGGACGGGGATGGGTGAACCGCCTCTTTTGCAGCACCGGCCAATGATATTTTTCTCAAATTAAGCCCGAATAGGCCCGAATAAGCCCGAATAGCCTGTACAAAACCAAAATGTGTACGAGCTTTTGGGAGGACTGCCCGGCTTGGGATGCTCCACCTGAAATTTTTAATTTGTGCGGAAAAAGGCAGTTACGGGGCACATTTGGCATTTTTTTGGCTGAGTGGATGATTCGCGGGGCTTTTTCCTTCCAACCCGCTGCCAGATGTCAAAGAAACAACTGCTACCTCCTCCTCCGATATGCTGGCCAGCTTAACAGGGTTTTGTCTGGGGTCAGGTTTTTCAGTCCAGGGCAGACGCATTTAAGTTCCCAATAAACGGAGTAAATAGGGATGATTCCAGCTTG
>JAQGPB010000567.1 GCA_028293265.1 Pedosphaera sp.
TTGAAGCGGCGCAAACTGCCGGCGGAACTGCAACGAATCACGTCCGGGTGCTCCCGCAATGCTTCGAGCATCGGCTCGGCAACCGCGAGCGCCCCGACCAACAGATGGCGCGAAGCGTAGGTGCGACGAAAATTGATGCCCTCGCAAATCTTGGTCTGCGTCTTTTCGCCAAAACCATCCAACTCGGCCACCTTGCCGGCTTTGCAGGCCGCTTCAAGTTCCGCGACCGTTTTGATGCCGAGCTTGTCGTGGAGCGCCTTTACCTTTTTCGGCCCGACACCGGGAATCTGCATCATCTCCAGCAACCCCGGCGGAATCGAAGCCTTCAGTTCATCGTAGTAAGCGAGTTTGCCGGTGGTGACCAATTCGGTGACTTTTTTCTGGAGCGCGTCACCGAAGCCCTTGATTTCGCCCAACCGTTCCTCGGCGATGATTTTATCGAGCGGTTCGCGCAATGCTTCCAAGGTGCGCGCGGCGTTGGCGTAGGCGCGGGTCTTGAACGGGTTTTCGCCCTTCAATTCGAGCAGAATTCCAATCTCGGCAAGAATCTCGGCCACCTGATCTTTGTCCATGGAATTAATATGCGGCGGGCTGTTCGAAGTTCAATGCTTAATGTTTAAGGTTTAAAGTTGGGTGATGGCGTATTGCGTGTTGCGTGTTGCGTGGAGAATGGCCGGTTTTCTCTTCACGCAACACGCAATACGCAATACGAATTACGCGTCATAACGGAAGCCTGACAAAACTCAACAGACTCGCCATAGTCAGACCATGTCAGAGACATCAAACATCCCGATTGCGCTGACCATCGCGGGCTCGGACAGCGGCGGCGGCGCGGGGGTTCAGGCGGATTTGAAGACGTTTGCGGTGTTGGGCGTGCATGGCACGAGCGCGATTACGTGCATCACGGCGCAGAATCCGGCGCGCGTTTCCGGGATCGAGCCTTGCACCCCGCAGATGGTGCGCCGGCAAATTGAGGCGGTGTTCAACGGATTGCAGCCGGTCGCGGTGAAGACCGGCATGTTGTATTCAGCCGAAATCATCCGCGTGGTGGTTGCGTTTTTTAAACGGAGCCGGCGGCGCACCTTGCTGGTGGTGGACCCGGTCATGATTGCGACGAGCGGCAAGTCGTTGCTCAAACCGTCGGCCGTAAAAATCCTGCAACGCGAATTATTGCCGCTTGCGACCTTGGTTACGCCCAATCTCGACGAAGCAGCGCGTCTGGTCGGCAGGCCTTTGCG
This sequence comes from Pedosphaera sp., assembly GCA_028293265.1. The sequence continues at coordinate 1,239 of JAQGPB010000567.1, forward strand.
TTCGGTGGAAGAGATGCGCGCGGCGGCGCGGAAAATTCAGCACGAGTTTCATTGCGCCGCGCTGGTGAAGGGTGGCCATCTCCCCGATGCGCGTGAAGCGGTGGATATTTTTTATGACGGTGAAACCGAGTTGTTGTTGAGCGCGCCATTTGTCAAAGGTGTCCGCACGCATGGAACGGGCTGCACTTATTCCGCCGCCATCACCGGCTATCTGGCGCTGGGCTTTGATCTGCCGGGCGCGGTCGCGAAAGCCAAGGAGCATGTGACCGGAGCGATTGCGGGACATAGGAAGGCAGGAACACATGCCGTATTGAATAATTTTTGGAGGAATGAAGCCAAAAAGCAGCATTGATCATTAGTTTTTTTTCGAGATTGTTTGTAACATTTTTGCCCGTAAGATTGTCTAAATTGGCGGATGTCCGTAAGCGCAAGTTGCAGATTTGGAAGATGATGGAAACAAGTGGAACATTGAATGAATAACAGCCATGGCTTGGGGCGTCTTAATCACAGATATGAATAAAACATCATTGCTTAAAACAGTTTTGCTAATCGGCGGCACCACGGTGCTGGCCAGCGGATGCGTGGTGCGCGAGGAAGTGCGTTATCGCAGTCCCCAACCTCCTCCCGTCGTAGTGGAAGCCCCCGCGCCTCCCGGAGGCGAGGTCGTGGTGACGGAAGCGCCGCCGGCGCCGATTGTCGAAACCCTCACGGTGGCGCCCGCACCTGGTTTTATTTGGATCGGCGGCGGTTGGATATGGCGCGGAGGCTGGGTCTGGGCTCCGGGCCACTGGGATCGCCCGCCACGGCGCGGCGCGGTTTGGATTGCCCCCCGCTATGCCTATCGCGGTGGCCGGCATGTTTGGGTGCGCGGTTATTGGAGATGATTCGTCAAGCTCCAAGCGTCCAACATCCAAGCTCCAAAGAAGCACCAAGCTCGCAAGCTCCAAATTGGGGGTTGCGAGCTTGAATGATTTTCGGACTTCGGCGTTGGCAATTGCAACCGCGAAGCCTTTTAGAAAAAAGCAATAATTCTACCGGAAACTTGGAGCTTAGAATTTCGCGCCAGCGCTATTTCTTTGCTTCTTCCTTTTTTTCTTCGTTCTTTTCGCCGGCCGGTGCCATTTTCTTTTCTTCACCCTTCGTTTCCACCTTTTGCGCGGCGGGCTCGTTTTCCCAGCCGCGCGAGATTAGCAGGGCGGGCAGGGCTTTTTGCAAATTAGTGGCACCTTCGGCGGTGACTTTCGTCTGCCATAGATACAAATGTTTCAAGTTGTGCAGGGCCTTGAGTTGTTCCAGCCCCTGGTCGGTGACGGGCGTGGCGTAGAGGTTCAGATAGGCGAGATGATCCAAGTGTTTCAAATTGGCCAGGCCCGCGTCGCTGACGTGGGTCAGTTCGAGATGCAGATTGATGAGGTTGGTAAGGCCCGCGAGATTTTGCAGCCCGGCATCGGTGACCTTGGTCCCGGCGAGATTCAAATCCACCAGGCTGAGAATGTCTTTCAACGGCGCGATGGCCGCATCGGTGGCATTCGTGCCGAGCGTGCGCAAATTGGCCTCGTGCCAGTTCAAACCCACGGCTACGGGCCGGACATCAATTCCACCCGCGCTCAATTTGGTGATGGCGCTCGTCTCCGCCGCTGATGGCTTGGCGGGCGTCAAAGCGGCAAACACTGAATTCGTGGCGATTCCTTCGTCCGACTTGGCAATCGCTCCGTCCGGCCAGACCGCGCCCTGATTGATCCAATCCTTGATCAAATCGGCCTGCTTCTTGGTGAGCGGATCGCCTTTGCTGGGCATGATGTCGTCGCTTCCTTCCGCCAAGGTGATGCGACGATAAAGATCACTCTTGTCCGCCTGCCCGGGAACGAGCACCACGCCATCCTTGCCGCCCTTCATGGCCATCGCCTTTGAATCCAGGCGCAGGTCGCCTTTCTGCTTTTCCGGCCCATGGCACTTGATGCAGGCGTCCTGAAAAATGGGTTGGATGTCCTTGACGAAATCCACCGGCGCAGCCGTGGCGCGGGTTTGCGCGCCGCCCAGCCATGCCACTGCCGCCACGATTAAAAACGTTTTTTGCATAGAGCCTTTCATGTTGCCTGGTTGATCGCCGCGATTATGACACCGACCGGCCTGATGTGCAATGCCGCTTCCCATTGACGCCGGGGAGGTTGTGGCAATTCAAGGATTCCATTTGTTGTTGCTCTTGCTGATTATAAACGGTTGCAAAACCGCTGAATTCCAGAAAGGTGGGGCGCATGGCGTTTATACGACGTTGCTGACTCCAGAAACTTTTCACTCCACACCAGGCGACACAGAACGATCATTTGGCAGATGCAAGACTTTTGGAGAACAGGATACACCTGGCGCTGGAAAATCCATCTGGGCGGCTTTACCGGGCGACTGTATATGTGAAGCTGGGTGAGTTTGAGGAGGCTATATCGGTCAAACTTTGAGCCACCATTCATGGAGCGTGCCACCCCATGGTTTGGTGGCTTACAACCCCATGGCAAAATGCATGCCGTGGTACATAGTGATTTGCGGTGCTGGCAGGCGTTTTGAATGATCATTCTCAAAGGCATCATGGTGGGAGGGTTCCGTCAAAATCCAACTCTCAATTATGCGGCCCGGTTCAAACCGGGCCGGATGCGGAGGCGGCCATGATCAAGCCCAACACCCATTTGCGGAATGGCAAATCCCGGACGCGGTCCGAAATCAACGCACCGGTTCCCGCAGGCACGCCCATCCCGCTGGCCCAACCGATGCCGGCGCCGCGCATTATTGCGCCAGCGCGCCCCGCGCCGCGCCTGCCGTGCAGCCCGGCCATGCGGTTGGAGGAGCTGATCAACGAGGGCTTGGACTGCCTCGGGGAGACGCCGCCCAACCTGCCCGCTGCCGCCAAGTTTCTCGCCGCCGCCGAGCGGGAGGCCGCAGACCGCGAGTTGCCGGTAAAACTGGCGAACCGGATGCGGTTTTTCAGGGATTCGCTCGACCGCATCCGAAAGGACCTGTTGCGCGGCTGCATTGACCGTGAACTCAAGGAGGTCAGGCCTCTGCTTGAACTCACGCCGCCCAAGGTGGACCGCGCAGCGGAAGAATTGCAGGCCGCCGCCGCGCTGCTCAAGGAGGCCCCCGATCCTTATCTCCAGCTCGAAATGGAACACCTGCACCGGAAGATTTGCTTCCTGGAAAAAAAACTGCGACGCCGGCGCACCGTCCGCGTTTGGCCGTTTTTCGCGTCATTCAAACGCCCCCCCTCCGACCAATTCCAGAACGCGCTCGGGCTGATTGCCGTCGCGAGCCTCCTGCTGGTTGCGGGCCTCTGGCTCAGCCGGCCAGCAAGCCGCGGAATCGCTGAATTGAATGTCAATGTCATTCCTAGCGAAGCTGAATTGTTCACCAACGGCATCCCGGTCGGCGGCCACAATTATCCTGTGCGCCTGCGAGGTCTGGCCGGCGGAAATATTTCGCTCGAAGCGCGGCTCGCGGGCTATTCCATCCTGAGCCGCTCCATTTCCCTGCCCGCAGCCGGGCATATTGGGAACGAAACCATCGAACTGCAGCCGGCTCCGGGCATTCTGGTCGTGCAAAGCGAACCGGCTGCCCCGGCAGTCTGGCTGCGCGAGGAGGGTCGTGCCCCGGTGAGCGTGCGCAACGCCTTGCAAGGCATCGAGATCCATTCCGGCCTGCCCGTCGAGGTTTCCTTGGCACTGGCCGATTATGCCCCCATAAACCGCACTCTGCCCCCTTTTAAACCGGGCGAACGCCGCGTGCTGGACTTCGGCGCGCTGGCGATCAAGACCAGTTCGTTGCGCCTGAAAGTCGAACCCGACGACGCCGATTTTCTGCTCGCCTATGCGGGACTCAATCCGGTCGCAAAAGGCTCAACCACCTTGCTTGCCGGGCTGGCGCCGAAAGTTCCCTTCCAGATCATCGCCGAGCGCAAGGGCTACCTGCCGCAGACCAATACGTTCACCTTGAAACCGGGCGAGGTGCGCAAGTGTGATTTTGGCCGGCTCCAACCCCTGCCCGCCTCGCTGGTCGTGCTGGCGTTGCCGCACCCGTTTGAAATGAGGGTTGAGTGGGCCGGCGGGTCGAGCGATTTCGGCGCCGGCGAGGCAGCGGGGCTGCCGCCGGGCAAGCCGCTGGTGGTGACCATTTCCGCCGATGGCTGCGAAGCGTGGGCCACGAATCTGGTGCTTGAACCGGGTGAGGCGCGCACTCTGACAGTCGGCCAGCTTCCCATCGC
>JAQGPB010000568.1 GCA_028293265.1 Pedosphaera sp.
GGGGTGAATACTTCCGCCTTGTATGGGTTCACCAATACTTTGCTGGACATCATCAACAGCCAGCAACCGACGCATATCGCGGTGGCATTTGACACGCAGGCGCCGACGCAGCGCCATGCGGAGTTCGCTGCTTACAAGGCGCAGCGTCAGGAAATGCCGGAGGATTTGAGTGCCGCACTGCCGCATGTCCGCCGGATGATCGAGGCATTCAATATTCCGGTGATTCTTTGCGATGGTTATGAGGCGGACGATATCATCGGCACTTTGGTGCGCGAGGCGGAGAAGGCGGGCTTCGAATCTTACATGGTGACGCCGGACAAGGATTTTGGGCAATTGGTCGGGCCAAAAACTTTCATCTACAAGCCTTCGCGGATGGGGGAGGGGATCGAAGTGCTGGGCCTGACGGAAACGCTGCTCAAATGGGGCATCGAACGGCCCGACCAGGTGATTGACGTGCTGGCATTGTGGGGCGACGCCTCGGACAACATTCCCGGCGTGCCCGGCATCGGCGAGAAGACGGCCGTCAAATTGATTTCCCAATATGGCACGGTGGAAAATCTGCTGGCGCACGCCGCGGAACTCAAGGGAAAGCTCAAGGAGAACCTTGAAACGTTCCGCGAGCAGGCGCTGCTGTCCAAGCGGCTCGCCACGATCAATTGCGACACGCCCTGCCTGCGCAGTTTGGGTGAACTCAGAGTCCGGGAGCGAAATGATGAGGAGATCAAACGGCTGTTCACCGAGTTTGAATTCAATTCGCTCGGCCGCCGTTTGTACGGCGAGGACTTCAAGGCCGGGCGCGGTTTCGAATCGCCCAGTGCGAAACCAAAGCCGGTTGAACAATCGTCTGGAGCTGCGAACACGGTTATTGAGGAATTTGTGCTCGTTTCCGATTCCGAGGAAATCACGCCGGTGGAGAAGCCTCCGGTCATGTCGAATTTCAAGACCATCGCGGACGTGCCGCATGAATATCATTTGGTAACCGATGCAAAAGAGCGCGCCAAGCTGATCAAGACTTTGCGCGGCCTGAAATCATTTTGCTTTGACACCGAGACGACCGGCCTGGACGTGCGGGATGCGCGATTGATCGGCCTGGCATTTTCGTTCGCGCCACACACGGGTTATTATGTGGCAGTGCCGTCGGGCGCGGCTGAAGCGAGGGCGGTGCTGGAGGAATTTCGAACGCTGCTTGAGGACGAGCGCATCGAGAAGGTCGGGCACAATCTCAAATTCGATTTGAGCGTCCTGAAGTGGCATGGGTTCGAGGTGCGCGGAAAACTTTTTGACACGATGATCGCGCACAGCCTAGTCGAGCCGGACATGCGGCATGGAATGGATTATTTGTCGGAGGTTTACCTGGGTTACGCGCCGGTGCCGATCACAAAATTGATTGGCGAGGCCAAATCGGGCCAGATCAGCATGGGCGACGTGGCGCCGGCATTGGTCGCGGAATATGCGGCGGAAGACGCCGATGTGACGTGGCAGCTTCGCGCCAAAATTGAACCGTTGCTCAAGGAAAAGGGCCAGGAACGGGTGTTTTACGAGATTGAATCGCCGCTGATTCCGGTGCTGGTGGACATGGAATTTGAAGGCGTGCGCCTGGATGCGGCGGCGCTGGCGGAATTTGCCATCCAGCTTTCCAAGGAGATGGCCGATCACGAAGGGACCATTTATGAACTGGCGGGGACAAAGTTCAACCTGAACTCGCCGCGGCAACTGGGCCAGATATTGTTCGATGTGTTGAAAATTGCGGGCGCTCCGAAAAAAACCAAGACCGGCCAATACGCGACGAATGAGCAGACGTTGATCGAGCTGGCATCGGAACATGAAGTCGTACGACGGTTGCTCAATTTTCGCGCGGCCACCAAGTTGAAATCCACTTATGCCGACGCGTTGCCCACCAGCATCTGGCCGAAAACCGGACGCGTTCATACCACTTATAATCAGGTCGTCACCACCACGGGCCGGCTTAATTCCCAAAACCCGAATCTGCAAAACATCCCCATCCGTACCGAGCAGGGAAAGGAGATTCGCAAGACGTTCGTGCCGCGCAACGAGGAGCACGTTTTGCTCTCGGCGGATTATTCGCAGATTGAGTTGCGCATCATCGCCGCGTTGAGCCAGGAGCAGGGGATGCTCGAAGCGTTCCGGCAAAATCTCGACATTCACAGCGCGACTGCGGCGAAAGTGTACGGCCTGCCGCTGGACATGGTCACGCCCGACATGCGCCGCAAGGCGAAGATGGTGAACTTCGGCATCGCGTACGGAATTTCTGCATTCGGCCTGGCGCAACGTCTCGGCATCCCGCGCAAGGAAGCCGCCACCATCATCGAACAATATTTCGCCACCTATCCGGGCATCGCCAGGTATATGCGCGAGACCATCGCGTTCGCAAGCAAGCATGGTTATGTCGAAACGGTCACCGGGCGCCGGCGCTACATCCGCGACATCCGCTCGGCAAATGCGTCTGTGCGTGGCGCGGCGGAACGCAACGCCATCAACGCCCCTATCCAAGGCACTGCCGCCGACATGATCAAGATTGCGATGATCAACATTCACCGCGAACTGGCCGCGCAAAAATTGAAGACGCGCATGCTGCTGCAAGTCCATGACGAGCTGGTGTTCGATGTTTATCGGCCGGAGGAAAAGCAGGTGCGGCCCTTGATCGAGGAAAAAATGAAAACCGCGATCCAATTGGAGACGCCGATTGTGGTGGAAATCGGCTCAGGCAAGACGTGGCTGGAGGCGCATTAGGGACAAGGTGCAACGTTAGCTCAGTTGCATCGTTACAACGTTACACCGGGCGACCTGGCAACTTTGTAGCGTTGTAACGATTTAACGCTGTAACCTCTTATAAACCAAATCTCCTACTCTCTGCACCATGTGGAATTCCACCACATACGGGCTATCATCCGTGCTCATAACATCAAGCGGTGCAGAGAGTAGGAGACTGCCGGACTCTGGCGAAATGGTGTTTTTGGCCAAACCGGCGAACAAAACACATCCCCAAGAATCGCTTCCCGCCTCTGCCAGCCAACCTAGCACACCAGCGCGATTATGCAACCGATGTGTCGGGTTATTTCCCTTGCTCCTTCGCCCAGGAATCACGCAGAGAAATGGTGCGGCTGAAGACCAGGCTGCCCGGCTTCGAGTCTTTCGGGTCGGCGCGGAAATAGCCGAGCCGCTCGAATTGATAGCGCGTCTCGGGCTGCGCGCTGGCAAGGCTCGGTTCCAGCTTG
>JAQGPB010000589.1 GCA_028293265.1 Pedosphaera sp.
CTCAAACGGCGCGGAGTTTCTCACCAAATCAGACCAAATTTGCGCGCCACTCCGCTTTCCGTCCCGCCCCCAACCCCGACCAGCCAGCCCGCCTCCGCTCAAAATCAGCCCAAAACCACCCAGAACAACCAAAAAATTCTTGTTTGAAATCCCATTCCCCTGACCATGCTTATTCCCCTGACAATCCCCTCCCATTCCCCGCTTTTCGTGGCCATTCCCCCTCAACCACTTGCATTCCCCATGCCGCCAATTGGAACTTGGAGCTTGGAGTTTCTCAAACGGCGCGGAGTTTCTCACCAAATCTGTACGCCACCCCGCTTCCCGTAGCGCGTCAAGTTTGCACCCGATCAGCCCTCGACGGCACTTTGAATCTTGCGCCATGAAACTCACGCCTTAAACTCCCACCGCGATGTCGCAAATGTTGAAATCCTCGGGCGCTTTGGCCGCCGCGACCATGACCAGCCGCATTCTGGGCATGGTGCGGGAGATCGTCTATTATTGGTTCATGGGCGTCGGCATGGTGGCCGGCGCGTTCCAGCTCGCGTTCCAGATTCCCAACCTGTTCCGCCGGCTGCTGGGTGAAGGCGCATTGACCGCCTCGTTCATCCCCATCTTCAAGGAAAAGGAACGCACCAGCACCGAAGCCGAGATGTGGCGCGCCGCCAATGCCGTCATCTCCGGCCTCGTCGTGGCCGCCAGCGTGGTCACGCTGCTGGCCATGCTCGGCATCACCGTGGCGCTCACCGTCCACCAGTTCGAGCCCAAGACCGAACTGATGCTCCGGCTGCTCCGCATCATGTTTCCCTACATGCTGTGCGTCTGTCTCACCGCGATCTTCATGGGCATGCTCAATGCCCGCGGCCATTTTTTTATTCCCGCCAGTGGCGCGGTGGTGATGAACGTGGTGATGATCGGCTCGGTCTTCCTCGTTGCGCCGCGCATGGGCGCGACGCTCGATGTAAAAATATTCGCGCTCGCCTTCGGCGTCCTGGTGGCGGGCATTTCGCAGGCCCTGTTTCAACTGCCGTGGCTGCGGAGCGAAGGTTTCCGCTACCAGTGGGTTTCGCCGTGGAACGACCCCACCGTGCGCCGCGTCCTGCGCCAGATGCTTCCCGGCACCATCGGCATCGCGGCGTTTCAGATCAACGTCCTGACCACCCAAGGCGTCGCCTTCTGGGTGGACCCTGGCATCGTGGCTTCGTTCCAGGGGGCGGTGCGGCTGATGGAGCTGCCACAGGGCGTCTTCGGCATTTCGCTCGCGACCTATCTGCTTCCCACCCTGTCGGGCCTGGCGGCGGAAAAAAAATATCACGAATTCCGCGGCACGCTCAACCAGGCCATTGACCACCTCGTCTTCATCAACTTGCTTGCCTCCATCCTGCTGTTTTTTCTCGCGGAACCGATGATCCGCCTCTTGTTCGAACACGGCAAGTTCGGCCCGGAAGCCACCGTGAAAGTCACTTCGGCGCTGATGTGTCTCGCGCCCGGCTTGCTGGCCTTTTCACTGGTGAACATTTTGGCGCGCGCGTTCTATGCCCTGGGCGACACCAAGACGCCGATGCAAATCAGCATCTTTTGCCTGGCCATCAATCTCGTTTTTGCCGTGGCGCTGGTCTGGCAATTTCGGCAGGGCGGGCTGGGCCTGGCCAACACCATCAGCGCCTGCTTCAATGTCACGCTTTTGTTCTACGCGCTGCGGCGCAAGCTCGGGCAGCTTGAATTCGGCGCGCTGCGGCAAATGTTATGGCCGATATTTGTCGCCGGAATATTTGCCGCCGTCACCGCCTGGCTGGCCGGGCGGCAATGGGACAAACTGTTCGGCCATGCGGGACTGGCGATGCGCCTGGGCGCGGTGTTTGTTCCCATGACCGCGGCGTCATTGGTGTATTGGATGATTGCGGTATGGTTCAAGGTCCCGCCGGCCATCGAAATGGGCGCACTGGTGCTCCAAAAACTGCCGCTGCTGCGCAAGCGCGCCGGGCTGGCGAAATAGCCCGATCTGGAAGCATGAAGAGAAATCCAACCAGATCAGCCCCAATCAATTCCCCTTCTTCGCCGGATGCGCTTCCAAAGCGGCAATCACCTGCTTCAGCTTTTCCTGTCCCGCGGCATCCTCCGGCAGCGCCCCGGCTTGAAACGCCGGATACAGCTTCTCCCAGATCGCGTTCATCTCGCCCTGGAAATTGCCCGTGTCGGCCGTAATCGCCATCACCACGTCCTTGTCGGGAATCACGACACAGAGCTGCCCGTTGGCACCGTCCCCGCGAAAGGCATCGTGAGTGCAGCGCCAGAATTGAAAGCCGTAGCCCTGCTGCCAGTCTATGCCGATTTTGGAGTGCGATGCTCCGTCGTTGGGCACCTGCTTGCTCGTGGCCTGCTCGACCCATTTTTCCGGGACCAACTGTTTGCCGTTCCACTTCCCTTTTTGCAGGTAAAGCTGGCCGAACTTGGCAATGTCCTCCGTGCGCAGATACAAGCCATAGCCGCCAAGCGAATTGCCTTCGGGACTGCTTGTCCATTCGGGATTCTCGATCCCCAGCGGCTCAAACAATCGCGGCTTCAGAAATTCCAGCGTCGTCTGCCCGGTCACCTTGGTGACGATGGCCGAGAGGGTATAGCTGCCCATGGTATTGTATTGAAAATGCGTGCCCGGCGGATGCACCACCGGATGCGCCAAGAACTGCTTCACCGACGGCGCCCCGCCGACCGCCTTCGGCTCCGTGTCGTGGCCGCAGGTCATCGTGAGCAGGTCGCGCACCTTCATCGCCTTGAGATTGTCGGAAACCTCGGTCGGCGCGTCGGCGGGAAAGAACTTCAGCACGGGATCGTCCAGGCTCAGCTTGCCCGCTTCAATCGCCAGTCCCACGGCGGTCGAATTAAAACTCTTGCTGAGCGAATGCAACACATGCGGTTTGTCCGCCGCCTCCGGTTTCCACCATCCCTCCGCGATCACCTGCCCATGCCGCACCAGCATGAAACTGTGCAGCGTGTTGATCTTGTCCGCCGCCTCGACAAATTCGCGAATGGCCTGGGACGAAACCCCCTGCGCCTCCGGCGTGCTGCGCGGCAGCGGCAGATTGACCGCATGCACACGCGGAATCGCCGCCAGAAAAACTACGACGATAAACCTCGAAAGAAGCGCTCTGTTTGGCATGCCCGATGGTTATCCGAAGGGGACAAGTGTGTCAAACGGGAACGCGCCTTCAACGGAGCGCGGCTTTCCGACCCGCGCCCCGTCTGAACGTTTGCTGGCCGGGTGGCATCGCCCAGATACACCCACCCTCAACCCCCTCCATCCTTTTCAGTTTAACCCCCCCGCCCTCTTGTGTTACTCTGTCTTGGTAAGAGCGCATTATGGAATACGAAGCTGTCATCGGGCTGGAAACACATGTCCAGCTCAAAACAAAATCAAAAATGTGGTGCGGCTGCGCCAATGAATTCGGCGCGCAGCCCAACACCAACATCTGCCCCGTCTGCCTTGGCCTCCCCGGCGTGTTGCCGGTCGCGAACGACGAGGGCCTGCGCCTCACCGTGCTTACCGGTTATTTGCTGAACTGCTCCATCCCGCAGTTCGCCAAGTTTGACCGCAAAAATTATTTCTATCCCGACGCGCCAAAAAATTACCAGATCACCCAGTACGACAAACCCTCCACCGCGAACGGCTACCTCGAATTCGAGTTCAACGGCGGCCTCACCCGCGTGCGCATCACCCGCGCGCATCTCGAGGAGGACGTCGGCAAGAATTTCCATTTCGACCGCAACAGCGGCGTGGACTTCAACCGCGCCGGCGTGCCGCTGCTTGAAATTGTTTCCGAACCGGACATCACCAGCCCGGACATGGCCTACGCCTACCTCAACGCGCTCAAGGACATCCTCGTCTATGGCGGCGTGAGCGACTGCGACATGGAAAAAGGCATGGTCCGTTGCGACGTGAACATCAGCGTGCGGCCCAAGGGCCAGAGGGAACTGGGCGCGAAGATCGAAATCAAAAACATGAACAGCTTCAGCGGCGCGCGCAAGGCATTGGAATATGAAATCCCGCGCCAGATCGAGGTGCTGTCCAAGGGCGGCAAGCTTTCCCAGGAAACGCGCCGTTGGGACGACGTCGCCTGCATCACCGAAACCATGCGCTCGAAAGAGCAGGCCCACGATTACCGCTATTTTCCCGAACCCGACCTGATGCCGTTCGAACCGACCGAAGCCTGGCTCGCCGAGGTCAGCCAGCGCGTCGTTGAATTGCCGCTCGCGCGCAAGCAGCGCTTCATGACCAGTTACCAATTGCCCGCGCCGGACGCGGAAACATTCGTGAACGACGTGCCGCTTGGCAAATATTTCGAGGCCGCCATCGTCGGAGCAAAAAATCCGAAAGGCGTCGCCAACTGGGTCATCAACAATCTCCGCGCCAAAATCACCGAGACGCAAACGCCCTTGGATGCCGTGAAAATCAAACCGACGGACATCCCGGAACTCGCCTCTCTGGTGGACACGGGAAAAATCAGCAGCAAGATTGCGCAGGACGTTTTTGCGGAAATGTTCGCCACCGGCGAAGCGCCCGGAGCAATCGTGGAAAAGAAAGGCCTCGCCCAGGTCAGCGACACCGGCGCCATCGAGAAATTCTGCGACGAAGCCATCGCCGCCAACCCCAAGAGCGTCGAGGATTATCGCGCCGGCAAAGTCGCCGCCCTGAACTCCCTCAAGGGCCAAGTGATGAAACTGAGCAAAGGCAAAGCCAACCCCGCCTTGGTCGGCGAAATCTTGGAACGAAAGTTGAAGGGCTAAATCACTGCTTGCTGCCGCACCGGCACGCTTGACCGGCCAATCTGAAATTGCTAAACCTCACCCGCTAAAAATCACAACTATTTACCACATGGCAACCAAACAAATCATCAAACCCGCCAAGTCCGCTCCCGCCGTCGGCCCCTATAACCACGCCGTCCGCGTCGGCGACCTCCTCTTCTGCGCCGGCCAGATTCCCCTCGATCCCGCCACCGGCGCCCTCGTCCCCGGCGACATCAAGGCCCAGACCGAACGCGTGCTGGAAAATGTCAAAGCCATCCTCGACGACCAGAAGCTCACCTTCAACAACGTGGTCAAAAGCACCGTCTTCCTCACGAACCTCGCCGATTTCGCCGGCATGAATGAAGTTTACGCCAAATATTTCACCGCCGATTTCCCGGCCCGCTCCACCATCCAGGTCGCCGCCCTGCCCCGCGCCGCCAGCGTCGAAATCGAAGTCATCGCCCATTTCTAAGCGGGTAGCCAAAATAAATGCGACATCTGGCAATCACGCCCGTCCAGCAGCGGTGACTGCAATTAAGGCGATCAAACCATCCAAACGCGCGGCAACGCCCTCCCTCTCCTCGGGGAGAGGGCCGGGGTGAGGGGAAACGCCACTTCTACCGGGGATAGGCTCCAAGCCAACTATCATTGACCACAAAAAAAATCGTGGCAGGATGTTAACCCACGGCACAGGCCGTGGGTTGTTTTTTCACCCCGGCTTGGCCACAGAAAAATATGTCTCCGACCATCGGCATTTTAATCGGCTTGGCCCTGGGAATTGCCATCGGCTGCGTGATCGGCTGGCTGGCCGGCGCGCGCCGCAGCGCCGCTCCTTTGCCTGTGGACAACCGGCTGGAAGGAGAATTGCGCCAGCAACTGGCGCAACGCGAAACCGAGCTGGGCAAGGAACGAGAGCAAACCTCCAAGCTCAATGCCGCCTGCGCCGCCGCCGAAGCCCAAAAGCAGGCCGCCGAAAATATTCTCCTCGAACAAAAACAATTGCACGAACGGACCTTGACCGAGGCGAAACAGTCGCAGGAAAAGGCGATTGTTGATTTGCGGGAAGCGTTCAAAGCCCTGAGCTCGGATGCGCTCAAACAGACCCAGCCGGAATTTCTGCGCCTGGCGGAACAAAGTTTCGGGAAACTTCAGGAGGCGGCCAAGGGTGATCTGGACAAGCGCCAGGAATCAATCAAAACATTGGTCGAACCTTTGAAGCAGCAGTTGGAAACCTACCAAAAACGTTTGCAGCAAAGCGAGAGTTCGCAGGCCACCGCCCTGGGCGAGGTCAAGAAGCACTTGGAAACATTGGCTGTGCAAAGCCAGTCGCTGGCGAACGAAACCCTGCAATTCCGCATGGTCCTCAAATCGAACCAGGCGCGCGGGCGCTGGGGTGAGGAAACGCTGCGCCGCGTGGTTGAGGCCGCCGGGATGAGCGCGCACTGCGATTTCACCGAGCAAAGCCAGGCGGGCGACAACCGGCCCGATTTGATCGTGCGTCTCCCCGGCGAGCGGGTGATCATCGTGGATGCCAAGGTGCCCGACCTTGAATTCTTAAGCGCATTGGAAAATGCCGACACCACCAAGCGGGCAGAGGCGCTGGCCGCGCACGCCAAAAAATTGCAGGAAACGATCCGCCAGCTCGCCGCGCGTGATTACCCGAAGGAGTTCACGAACGCGCTCGATTATGTCGTGCTGTTCCTGCCGGCGGAATCGCTGTTCAGCGCGGCGTTGGAAGGCGACCGTGAGTTGATGCTCTGGGCCCAAAACAAACGCATTATCCTGGCGACGCCATCGTCATTGATCGCCATTTTGCGTTCCGTGAGCCTGAGCTGGCAGCAGCATGCGCAGACGGAAAATGCGCGGGAGATCGCGGCAGCCGCGCAGGAACTTTTTTCCCGCGTGGCCAAATTCACCGAGCATTTCGAAAAAATCCGCGATGGCCTGGCAAAGGCAAACAGTGCTTACAACGAAGCGCTCGGCAGTTACGAACGTTCGGTCCGGCCCAGCGGCGAGAGAATCGTGAAATTAGGCGGCGGTGTAGAAGGCAAAAAACTCGCGGAAGTGCCGCCGCTTGAGGTGGAATTGCGGGCGCCAACAAATTCCGCGCCGTAATGGTAAAAGGACTTCTCCGAAAAATTATATGCGCTCGTGGCGGGCATTGGAGATTGCAAGACCGGCAGGTAAAGCAGTCCGAAAACCCTTGCGCGACCAGCCTCCATCCCCACAACGGACAACCACCCACTGACAACTGACAACCGTGATGAATGCCGTTTGACTTGGGCAACCGGGTTGGCGTTATATTGTCCGTCTGCCGAATGAAGAACATTATTTATTTCGATCTGGAAACCCAGAAATCCGCCGATGAAGTCGGCGGCTGGGACAAGATCAGCGCCATGCGCATGAGCATCGGCGTCACCTACAGCGCCGTCCGCGGTGAATACAAGATTTACGGTGAAAAACAGGTGGACGATTTGCTCTCCGAATTGCAGCGCGCCGACCTGGTCATCGGCTTCAATCATGTCCGCTTCGATTACGAGGTGCTGCACGGTTACACTTCGATGGATTTGCGCCAGCTTCCCTCGCTCGACATGCTCGTCGAGTTGCAGAACACCCTGCAGCACCGGCTCTCGCTCGATTCCATCGCCACCGCCACGTTCGGCGTCGAAAAAACCGCCGAGGGTCTCCAGGCCATCCAATGGTTTCGCGAAGGCAAGCTCTTGGAAATCGCCGAGTATTGCTGCTACGATGTCAAGCTGACCAAGCTCGTCCACGAATACGGCGTCGCCAACCGGCAGCTTCATTACCACAATCGTTTCGGCAAAAAAATGACCGTGCCCGTGAAATGGTGAACCATGAAGCGGCCGCAGTTGATCTCCGCCGGTTCACTCTCGCGCCTGATCCAGGCTGCGGCGGATTCATGGAACCGTCACGATTACCAGCAGAGCATCGAGCTGCTCGAACGCGCCAGCCGCCTCGGTCCCGCCAATTCCGTCGTCCTGCTCGATCTGGGCCGCGCTTATGGAATGCGCTACGATTACGCCGCCGCCGAACGCTGCTTTGACCGCGCCGCCAATCTCGCCCCGCGCAAGACCGACGCGTTCGCCATGGCGGGACTTCACTGCCGCAATTTCGGCCGCTACGAAATGTCCCGTCACTATTTCGAGCGGGCCATCGCCGCCCCCGGCGCCGCGCCGGACACGTTCGTCAAGCTCGCCGAACTCTACGAGCGTTTTCGTTTTTTAACGGAAGCAAATGAACTCGTGAATCGCGCGCTGGAACTGGATGGGACTTGCGCGATGGCTGTCCTTGTCCGTTCCCGCCTTGACCGCCTCGCCGGCAAGCTGGACGACGCTGAACGACACCTCCGCCCGCTCCTCGCCAAGACCGGCGAAGACTCGTGGTCCACCCGCATCCGCGGCTGGTATGAATTGGGCGCGGTGCTCGACCGGCAGGAACGTTATGACGAAGCCATGGGTGCGTTCCTCGAAGCCAAGGCGCTGGTGCGCCCCGCCGCCGCGCAATACGCTTCGGCCTCACAATCCGTCCGCGCGCGTCTCAAAGAAGCCGAGACGAACATTTCCGCGGACGTTCTTCGGCGCTGGTTCGAAGCGGGCGAAGCCGGACCCGCGCCCCACCGGCTCGCCGTTTTATGCGGGCATCCGCGCTCGGGCACAACGTTGCTGGAACAAGTTTTGGATTCGCATCCGGACATGGTTTCCGCCGAGGAAACGCCCATCTTTGTCTGGGAAGCCTATCTCCCGTTGAACCGCGGACTGCCCAAAGATTCTTCCATGCTGACGGTTTTGGAATCGGCATCGCCTGACGCAGTACGGCAGTCGCGCGAGACTTACTTTCGTTCCATGGAAAAATTCCTCGGCCAACCGGTCGGCCAACGTCTCTTGATTGACAAAAATCCCTCGCTCACCGAATTGATTCCGGGCGTCGTCCGCGTCGTTCCCGAAGCGAAATTTGTGATGGCATTGCGCGATCCGCGCGACGTCTGCCTAAGTTGCTTCATGCAACCGCTGCCGCTCAACCAGGTCAGCGCCACTTTCATGAACTTGGCTGGCACGGTCGGGGAATACACGTCGGTGATGGGCTTGTGGCGCTCACTCGCCCCGCGCCTGCCCAACCCGCACCTCGAAGTGCGTTACGAAGATCTGGTCGAGGACTTGGAAGGAGTGTCACGCCGTGCGCTCGAATTTCTGGGCGTGCAGTGGGACGAATGCGTATTGCGCTTCAACGAACACGCGCGCAAAAAACTGGTCCGCTCGCCCACCTACGCGGACGTGGCCAAACCCGTCACAAAAGGGGCGGTTGGCCGTTGGCGCAATTACCAGAAACACCTGGAGCCATCTTTGGAGGCTCTGAGTCCTTTCATCAAGGCATTTGGGTACGAATAGGGCGGTCGAAGAATATCCGGCATCGAATGCTGAACTTCGAATCACAAAAAAACGGCCTTCGTTTCCGAAGGCCGCTGTGAAAAAATCCTGGTGAGCTTGACCGCTTATTTCCGACGGCGGAAAGCGAGCAACAAGGCTGTTCCCAGACCAAACATGGCCATGGTGGAAGGCTCTGGAATGGGAGTCAGAACCAACTGCAAACCGTTGAAATCACCTTCGCCGGTAAGCCCGCTGTTTGGGTTGCTGACCGCGCCCCAAGTGCCGGTGATGTTTCCGTTCACATCCGGGGTGACACCGTCAAACTCAACATAAGTCGCACCCAGAACAAAAGCGTTCGCGGGACCCGTCCCGGCACCTGTTGCGGTGTTGATGGTGGTGGTAATTCCATTTTTCGCCGTTCCGCTGCTGACCGTGAAGGACGCGCCGCGTGTGTTGTCAAAATTCGCGCCGTAAAGAAAAAGCGTGGCAATGACGCCGGCGGGAATGTTGGCCAATGTGAACGTGCCGGTCGCGCCATTATTGACACCTGCCGTGTGGTTGAGTATCCACGCCGGGCTCCCTTGGACAGCGCTGCCATCCGCCCCATTGTCAAAACCGTAAGTCAAGCTCAGGGTGACCGGAGTGGTCGCGCCGGATGAAGTGGCATTCGCTGCGTTGGCGGGCGCAGTGGGCGAAAATGAACCGGTGCCATTGGCGGAAGTTCCACTGTGCCAGGCATACGGGTTGCCAACCAATCCGTTGGGCACCGAACCATGGCCTGAATCAGCGTTGCCGGCACCGTAGAAATCTGTGCTGCCCGGAGCGCCATATTTGCCAAAACCGTTCCACACATTATTGCCGGGGTCGGAATATGCACCTTGGCCATAGTACAGAACGTTGTAACCGCCGTAATGCGAATAGCCCTGGCTGGCATCATGAAAATTAATCACCGTGTCGGCGAAAGCCAGACCCGGAAGCAACCCGCAGGCGATAAGCAAGGAACGTTTCATAGGATTTTCAGCGTTTTACACCAGTGCGCCAACAACCGCGCACCACTTCTGATTTCTAAGAATTACCAACTTTTCCCGAAGCCGGTCAACGTAAAAATGAGAAATAATCAAAAATTTGGGCTGTTTTCTGGCTCCCGCCATTTTCCCTTCGGTTGACTTGGGGCCTCGCTCTGTTAGCGTTTCTTGGAATCATGGTGAAAAAGTGGCTCGCCCAATCCAAACACGCCGTGGGTCAAATCCGGGATTTCCTGGATGAAAAGACCATTCATTCGCCCAATTTGACCCTGTCCCGCCTCCAGAAATTCGCCCATTTCTGGCTGATGGTCGGGAAAAGTTTCGCGCGCAACCGCTGCCCGGTGCATGCCTCGGCGTTGGCCTACACCACGCTGCTCGCCTTGATCCCGATGCTATTTCTGGTCGTCAGCGTTTCGAGCAGCATCTTGCGACAGGAAGGCGGCCAGCGGGTCGAACAATTCATCAACCGCATGCTGGTGAGTATGACGCCACCGGTTTCAGGCACCAACGTTTCTTCCGCAAACCCAGAGATCTCTGCTACCAACAACAGCCCTTTGACGGCCAATGCTGAAAACGCTGCCACCACCAACGCAAGTTCCTCAACCAACAGTTCTGCCGTCAATATCGGCGCGACCAACAGCGCCGCCGCGACCGGCACAAATGCCATCAGCGGACGGCAGGAATTCGTCCAACAGGTCAACCGCTACGTTCAAAACATCCAAAGCGGTACGTTGGGCGTGACGGGGATTGTCGGACTCGTGATCGTCGCCATCCTCATGCTGCGCAGCATTGAGTCCACGTTCAACACCATCTGGGGCGTCGTCAAGGGACGTAATTGGTGGGCGCAAATCATGCAATATTCTGCCGTGCTGCTGCTGGGGCCGGTGCTCCTTGGAGTGGCGCTGGCCCTGGCAAATGGAGCACACCTGCAAAGCACCAAGCAACTGCTTGGCTCTGCACCTTTCATCAGCAGGCTGCTTTTCGGCTTTGCGCCGGTCGTGCTGTTATGTCTGGCATTTTCGGTTTTCTACGTGCTCATGCCAAACACCAAGGTACACTGGAGCGCCGCGCTGGTGGGCGGCGCGGTCGGCGGCCTCCTCTGGCATTTCAACAATTACTTCAGCGTGCTCTACATCTCGCGCTGGATCACCAACAGCAAGATTTACGGCAGCCTCGCGGTGATTCCCGTGTTCATGGCCGGACTTTATTTTTCCTGGCTGATCCTGCTTTTTGGCGCGCAGGTCGCCTACGCCTTCCAAAATCGTTCCGCTTATCTGCAGGCGAAGCAGTGCGATAATGTCAACCAACGCGGACGCGAATTTGTCGCGCTGCGCCTGATGGAACACATCGGCGCACGTTTTCAGCGCGGCAAGCCGCCCGCCATTGTCTCAGAAATGGCGGACAGCCTGTCCGTGCCTTCACGGTTGATCCAGCAGGTCATGCAAACTCTGCTGGCGGCCCGCCTGGTGGTGGAAGTTGCGGGAGCCGAACTCGCCTATGCTCCCGCGCGTCCCTTGGAATTGATCACCTGCCATGATATTCTGCTCGCCTTGCGCGCCGGGCAGGGGCAAGAATTGGCCACGCGGGACGAACCGGCCCGCGCCGGGGTGTTCGGCGAATTCGAAAAAATTCTCGAAGCGGAACAGCGCGCCGCCGCCTGCGTCACCGTCCGCGCGATGGTGGACCGGACGGAACACCTCGCGGCGCTTTCCGGCAAACCTGTCCAAGCCGTGGCGGACAAGCAGTCTGAATGAAAACATCGAACATCGAACATCGAACGCTGAACATCGAATGCCCGGAGCGCCCGAACGCTCTCATTGCCTTCATTGGATGTTCGATGTTCGATATTCGATGTTCGATGTTTCTGAATAATTCGGCATTTGCTTTCCGCCCCATTACTCCATTACTTCATCCCTCCATTTTTAACCTATGATCATCGGCATCCCCAAAGAAATCAAAGACCATGAATACCGGGTGGCCTTGCTGCCCTCTGCTGCTTACCAACTCATCAAACGCGGCCATCAGGTGCTCGTCGAGCGCGGCGCGGGCATCGGCGCGGGCTATCCCGACGCCGATTACGAACAGGCCGGCGCAACCCTAATGTCCGACCATCGCGCGATTTTCGAGAAAGCCGGCCTGATCGTGAAAGTCAAGGAGCCGTTGCCGCCGGAATATGCCTTGCTGCGCCCCGGCCAGATTCTATTTACCTATTTGCACCTTGCCGCCAGCCGTTCGCTCACTGAAGCCCTGCTCAAATCCGGCGTCACAGGAATTGCCTACGAAACAATTGAAGTAAACCGCCGCCTGCCCTTGCTCGAACCGATGAGCGAAATCGCCGGACGCATGTCCGTGCTCGTGGGCGGATATTTCCTCGCCAAACATCATGGCGGCAGCGGCGTGTTGCTCGGCGGTGTGCCCGGTGTATTGCCTGGCCGCGTGGTGGTGCTCGGCGGCGGCGCTTCCGGCATCAACGCCGCCCGCATGGCCACCGGCCTGGGCGCGGACGTCACCATCCTCGAAGTGGACCTCGAACGCATGCGCTTCCTCGACATCACCCTCCACACCGCCCACACGCTTTATTCCAGCGAAGCCCATCTTATGGGCATCCTCGCCACCACCGACCTGCTCATCGGCGCTGTCCTCGTGCCCGGCGCGAAAGCCCCCAAGCTCATCAACCGCGAAATGCTCCGCCAGATGCGTCCCGGCAGCGTCCTCGTGGACATCGCCATTGACCAGGGCGGCTGCGCCGAAACCTCCCGCGCCACCACGCATCAAAACCCTACCTACGTCGAAGAAGGCGTCACGCATTATTGCGTCGCCAACATGCCCGGCGCCTACGCCCGCACCGCCACGCAAGCCCTGACCAACGTCACCTATCGTTACGTCGAACTCCTCGCCGACCTCGGCCTCGCCGAAGCCTGCCAGAAACAACCGGCCCTCATCGGCGGCGTCAATGTCATGGATGGCAAAGTCACCCACAAAGCCGTAGCGGAAGCACATGGGGTGCCGTATGTCGCGCCAACATTGAAGTAACGCGAATCGCTCAATCCGGACTGGGGGCTTGCACCTCGAAGATCAAAAGCCTGAAAGAAATTTCTTCACCCCGAGAAAAGCCCGCGCAATTGCGGGCAGATAAAATGAGCAGAGCAGCGCGATGATGGCCATCACGCACAGAAGTTCCATGAGGCTCGCCCCGGCGGTTTTTCGGATTTGCCTTTTCATCGCTCCAAATGATTGCAATAAAGACTACGTATGTAGTCATTATGCGGCATTTTCCGGCGGATGCAACAGATATTTATTGAAACTTTCACGGCGATGAGCGGGTCATTGTTGTCGGGCTATCCTTTATATGAACAAGTTTAAAGCCATTCTCATCGCGGTTGGTTGCGGGCTGTTCCTGACGGCTGCCGCCCGCGCGCAAGACACCAATGCGCCCAGAACGGCGCTGGATGCTTTCGAGTCCACCATTGGTGTGGTCATCGTGAGAGGCAGCGCCGAAATTGGCGCGGTGACGACCGCGGCTGGGGCCACCATTCTGGTCACTTGCAAAGAATCCATTGAAACCAACTCTGGCCGCAAGCAGCATGGCCTTGCCGTGACGCTTGTTGGGAAGGATCAGCAATCGGACACCACCGTCATTGACTATGATGAAATGGACTCCCTGCTCAATGGGCTTGATTACCTGTCCAAGGCAAACTGGTCGGTGACCTCCCTGCCGAGCTTTGACGCGGTTTACACTACGAGGGATGGTCTCCAGGCGGCAGCTTACAGCAGTCAAAAACGGTCCGGCGTCCTCGGAGCCTCCTTGAAAAGCAGTCGCACTGCCAGAGTCAGGATTTCACTCGCTCCTGCAGAGTTTGCCCAGTTTCGCGGGCTGATCCAACAAGCCAAGGCCAAGCTTGATGCCTTGCATGCCGTGAAGTGACGGCAACCCTCCATTCCCAAAACTCGCTTCTGTTCACTGCGCCCCGTATTTGGCCGCCGCCCATTGCAGAGTCGGCAACGGCCCGAATGTTTTCATTCGGTCATAAAAATTCGCCACTTCCGGATCGGACATTTGCCCCAAAAAACCATCCTCCTGGCGCGCCAGCGCACCTATACCCGTGCGCTGCTGGATGAGTTCGTTCAAATGATCCTGCACCGTCTGCCCGGAATTGCCATA
>JAQGPB010000656.1 GCA_028293265.1 Pedosphaera sp.
TGCTCGATGAGACTGCGGTCCTGGTTCGCAAGCTATGCACGGAACTGCGCCCGGGCGTGCTGGATGACCTTGGCCTGGTGCCAGCCATCGAATGGCAGGCGCGCGAATATCAAAGCCGCACCGGCATCGTTTGCGACATGCAGATCACCCTGGGCGAATTGGAGGTTGATCCCGAACGTTCAACGGCCCTGTTCCGCATTTTTCAGGAAATCCTTACCAATGTCGCCCGCCATGCCAAGGCGACCCGCGTCGCGGTGGTGATGAAACGGGCGGGCGGGGATGTGGTGCTGGAAGTGAACGACAACGGCCAAGGCATCGAGCCGGGCAAAATCGCGGGCGAAAAATCTCTCGGGCTGCTGGGGATGCGCGAACGCGCCTTCATTCTGGGCGGGGAAGTGGACATCAGCGGAGCGGCGGGCAAGGGAACGAGGGTGCGGGTGACCGTGCCGCTGCCGGAATTCAACCCCGAGCCGCCCCTGCCGGGGAGCAACGGGCATTCGGCAGGACGCAACGCGGCCCTTCCGCGCGATCAAAACCATCAAAAAACTAACAACCAACTCAAGCATTGAACAAGCCAAAACCAGAAGCGAATAAAAGCGGCATTGCCCCGCAAGCCGCCGCCGAACCTAAAGCCACCAAGGAAATCCGCATCCTGATCGTGGATGACCACGGCATCATCCGGCAGGGGTTGCGGCAGATTCTCCAAGAGGCCTTTCCCAAGGCGGTCTTCGGCGAGGCCAACAGCGGCAACGAAGCGCTCGAACAGGTCGCCAAGCAGCGTTGGGACGTGGTGCTGCTCGACATCACCATGCCCGGCAAAAGCGGCGTTGATGTGCTCAAGCAAATTGTGGATGCCCAGCCGAACATCGCCGTGCTGGTGCTCAGCATGCATCCCGAGGACCAATACGCCGTGCGCGTCCTCAAGTCCGGCGCCGCAGGCTACATCACCAAGAACACCGCGTCCGAAGAAGTCGTCGGCGCGGTGAAAAAAGTCCTCGCCGGCGGCAAATATGTCAGCGCGGCCCTCGCAGAAAACCTGGCCGCCAGCCTCAATGCGCCCGCCGACAAAGCGATCCATGAAATTTTGTCTGACCGCGAGTATCAGGTGATGCGCCTGATCGCCCTGGGACGGAGCGTGAAGGAAATCGCGTTCGAACTTTCCCTGAGCGTGAAAACCATCAGCACCTACCGCACGCGCATCATGGAAAAAACCAAGCTCAAGACCAACGCCGAAATCATCCGCTACGCCGTGCATGAGAAACTGGTGGATTAGCCGGGTTGTTTTGAGCTGATGGGCCGGGCCGGGTTGAAGGTGGGACGGAAAATGGAGTGGCGTGCAAATTTGGTCTGATTTGGTGAGAAACTCCGCGCCGTTTGAGAAGCTCCAAGCGTCCAAGCTCCAAGCACCAGAGAATAACCAAGCTCCAAATTCCAATTGGCGGAATGGGGCTGGCTGGACCAAATGGTTGGGGGTTGAGAGTGGGACAAGGGCTGATTTAGCGGGAAACTCCGCCCCGATGTGGTTGAGGGTTGAGGGGTTGGGCGACGGGCGGGACGCCCGCGCTACCCGGCCGCCAGGCCCATGGCCTGAACCCTGACATACTCTATTTTGAGCATTCATTGGACCCACTTTACCAGAGGGGATCTTGGAAAATGAAACCTACGGTAGGTTTGACACGCTTTTTTATTTTGATGAATCTTTGTGAAAAAAAGGCGGTTGCGGCCAATGTTTATGCGGGTTTGCTGCTTTCAGAAAAACACGATCTTTTTGGGGTGTGAAAAAATCTTTTTTCCCTACACGCAAAAAGGGTCGTTTTTCTGCAACGGGGCAGGAGGGTTTTTAACCGCGGATGGACACGGATGGACACGGGTTCGGCCGGCGGAGGTCGTGGTGGTGCCGGCGAAATGCGCCCGGAAGCAAGGAGATATATGATTTGGGATTTACGATAGGCGCTTTCATATGATATAAGCGTCACCAACAATTCGCACTCGCCCACATAGGAGGCGGACCATAAATTTCAATCATAACAACATGAAACTTGAAAAGCTCGCATCCTTTTGCGCGATTGGAATTTGCCTGTGCGCCTTGTCCGCATGCCAGACCGAACGTTCCGCTCCAATATTTTCCCTTCGGTCTGACCCAAAACCTGATGCCAAGATCCCCTCTTTCGTTGCCAGTAAGAGAGCAGGTGATTTGCTTGATGCTGTTCAGGAGTTATGGGCTCTCCATGCCTGGCAATACTCTGCGGTAAATCCCGAGGCTGGCATTCCAGCGCGTTACTGGCCAGACGCCATCAAGGCTCTGAACCCCATTGAAGTGTATAGCGATGCGGGAAATATAGCGGTGGTACAGAAAAACGTTGCTGGTGTCGAATTCGGGAAATACATCATATACTTTGCTTCCTCAAAAGGGATTCCCTTTGGTGAGGATAGCTTCGCGGTGACTCCAATACCCGGAATGCCTTGTGTGTATGATTACACAAAAATTCCGCCCAAAACCAAAACGGACGCGATTCCCGGTTCACCCAAACCGCCCTATCCGCCAAGTTCGGTTTTGAAATCAGTCACCTGGCATTGGGAAACCTATACGACCGCTGC
>JAQGPB010000005.1 GCA_028293265.1 Pedosphaera sp.
AGTGGGCGGGGGCACGATCTTGGGGCCGCAATATAACCCAATTAGAATTCCTACCGAGGCGTCGGGACGCATGTGTGTTCAATTGAACAGCACCGGCCAGTATATCCAGTTCACCAACCAATCTGCCGCCACGGCCTTGGTGGTGCGCTACTGCGTGCCGGACACAGCCGATGGCGTGGGCGCGGATTACACACTCAGCCTTTACACGAATGGGGTGCTGGCAGGCAGGCTGCCTGTGACCTCGAAATATTCCTGGCTGTATGGGAATTACCCGTTTACGAACAACCCCACCGCAGGTTTCGCGCATAATTTTTTTGACGAAGCGCGTACCAACGGGCTGATTTTAAGTGCCGGAACCGTTGTCCGGTTGCAGAAAGATGCCACCGATACCGCAGCCAATTACATCATTGACTTGGTGGATGCAGAAAACGTTCCGGCAGCCCTCTCACAGCCAGCCAATTCCATTTCGGTGACCAACTATGGCGCAGTCGGCGATCATGCCATTGATTGCACCGCTGCTTTCCAGAATTCCATCAACGCCGCGAACTCCCAAAACAAACCGGTCTGGATTCCCCCCGGCGATTATTTGATCACCGGCACCATCAATTTGTATTCCAACACCCGGATGAATGGGGCGGGCATGTGGTATTCCAAACTGGTGGGCAGTCCTGCACTCTACACCACTCCGTCCCGGCGGGTTAACCTGAACAGCGCAGGCAGCAATATCAAATTGTCCGATTTCGCCATCATCGGCCGCCTGAACTATCGAAACGACTCGGAAGGCAACGATGGTTTGGGTGGAAGTTACGGCACGGGTTCCAGCATCGCGCGGATTTGGGTCGAACACACCAAGTCCGCTGCATGGATCTTTAATTCCAGCGGCCTCGTGGTGGACAGTTGCCGGTTTCGCGACACGATTGCCGACGGCATCAATGTCAATTACGCCATGCAAAATACCGTCGTAACCAACTGCACCGCCCGCGGTACTGGTGACGACTGCTTTGCCATCTGGCCGGCTCCGGCTTCAGGAAACTACGTTCCCGGCAACAATGTCATCACTCATTGCACCGGGCAGCTGCCACATCTCGCCAATGGCGGGGCGATTTATGGGGGTGCGAACAACCGCATCGAGGACTCGCTTTTTTCGGATCTTCCGTACGGTGCGGGCATTTTGTTCAGCACCACTTTCAAGGTTTCCTTCACCTTCAGCGGCACAAACGTCGCGCAACGATGCGATGTCATTCGTTGCGGCGGCTACGATGGTGGTTACGGCTGGCGGTCCGCGCTTCAAATCGTCATTGACAGCTATGGCTCCAACGGCATTCCCGGACTCAATCTCAATAATCTTAACATCATTGACAGCATCTCCTCCGGCTTGAGCATTCTTGGCGGCGTCGGACTCTTGACCAACGCCACAGCGACCAGCGTGAACATTCCTGATTACAACCTTAACAATATTTCAGGCCAGCATGCCTGGTGGGCCAAATGTCTGAATGGTTGTCCCAGTGGCGCCCTGGCCGTCAGCAATTCCGTGGTGCCCGAATACCAAAATGATTCCGGCACATTTAATTTTTATTTCGTATCCAACGTTGTGCGCGTATCGGTGCAGCCCAATGTGCAAGGCGCCGCATTCCTGGTGGACGGAGCCTCTTACACCAACACCAATACGTTCAGTTGGCCGCCGGGCTCGAACCACTCGCTCGCCGCAGTCGGCTCGCAAAGTGCCGGACCCGGCACGCAGTATGTCTGGAGTTCCTGGAGTGACAGCGGCGCGATCTCCCATTTTGTCAGTCCGGCCTTAAGCACGAATTTCACCGTGAATTTCACGACCCAATATTCCCTGACCCTGAACACTGGCCCTGGTGGCAGCGTCAGCCCGGTCAGTATGTGGACTAATAGCGGCCTGTCATTGAGCATCAGCGCCACGCCTTCCAACGGAATTGCCTTTGGCGGTTGGATCGGCACAGGCAATGGGTGCTATTCCGGAGAAAACAATACTGCTATGATTACCCTGAATGGTCCAATCATAGAACAAGCGGTTTTCCTGCCGCCGGCACCCTCCATAACCGGGCTGTCGGTCAATGGTACCAACAGCGCTTTTCTCACCTATGAAACCCAGCCAGGTTTCCATTACCACGTCGAGACCGCTACCAACCTCGCTCCGCCATTCTGGGCTGCCTTGTCTGGCAGCACGACAAACGCCCTGGGGACCTCGGCAACCTTCACTGACACCAACCTATATGCCGGAGCGCTGCGATTTTACCGCACCGTTTCGCCGTAATAATAGCGCCATCGTTTGCGCCCAATAAAATTGTGAACATAAGGCCAAGAAAAACCCTTCTCATTGCGTTTGCATCGTTGCTAAGCCTCGTTGCCTGTGTTTCATTCGCTTCGACGAACGACAAGCCGGTCATGGTATATTACATGCCCTGGTATGCTGCCAAGCCCTTCAGCGGCGAATGGGGCTGGCACTGGACCATGGATCATTTCAATCCCGACAAGGTGAACGCATCCGGCGAACGTGAAATCGCCTCCTGGTATTACCCGCTCATCGGTCCCTATGATTCCGCCGACCCGGCGGTGCTCGAATACCACGTTTTGTTGATGAAGCTCACGGGCATTGACGGCGTGATAGTGGACTGGTATGGCTCGGCGGATTATTTTGACTACGCCGCTGTCAATCGCAATACGGCCAGGCTCTTTGAATACACCCGCAAGGCCGGGTTGAAATTCGCTGTTTGCTACGAGGACCAGACCATTCGGCGTCTCATTGACGGCAACCGTCTCACCGCATCCGAAGCCATCGTTCATGCGCAGCAGGAAATGCTCTATCTCCAATCCAACTTTTTTCGCGACCCCAGCTATTTCCGCCTCAAAGGCAAGCCGCTTTTGGAAAATTTTGGTCCGCAGTATTTTTTGTCCAGCACCAATTGGGATCATATTTTTTCCGTGCTCGAAGCGTCCAACCGGCCAAGCTTTTTTACCGAAGACAACCCTTTGGCCGCCGGACTGGGTGCTTTTGACTGGCCGCCCATGTGGTTGAGCCAGCAACCGGGCGCTGGCGGGGTCTTGTCGGAGGCTGCGCTTAATAATTACCTCGCTGGCTTTGAAAAAAAATCTGCGTCCTGGCCGTCATTCATCAGCAGCGCGTTTCCCCGCTTCCATGACATATACCAGCGTGCCGGCGTACGCGATTACTGGGGCTATCTGGGCGACCGGAACGGCGAAACATTGCGTGAAAACTTGAACCGCGCCTTGACCAACAACTCCGCGCTGGTTCAAATTGTCACTTGGAATGACTTCGGTGAGGGCACGACGATTGAGCCGACCAAAGAATATGGTTATCGTGATTTATGCTTGATTCAAAATTTATGCCGCCGGAAGCTTGACCTCAACCATCGCGAGCTTAGCAATGATCTGGCATCAGTCGTTCAGTTTTACAATCTCCGCCACAACTCTGCCACCAATGCGGCACTGGCTTCGGCCCTGGATCAAATCTTCGCAGGCATTGTGTCGGGTCATGAAGGCCAAGCATTAAAACAACTGGGTAGACTGCAAGGGCAGTTTCCATAAAGACCAAAGCCCGGCGAAAGAACACCAAAAAGGCTTTAAAACTTTGTCCAGAATCAACGCGTAACACCGAAAAAAAGGACCAACCACTGGCCTGGTATTATTAACTATCGAAAAAACAGGCTTTTTTAACGGGCTGCTAAACGTCAAACTTCTAGCTAAAATGGGTTCGCATAGGCTTCAATGCAAGGCACCATTCTGAATAAAGTCACTTCCGGTGCTTTATTTTTTTGCCGTCATAACGCCTGAAAAGCGGCGGCAAATTTGGAGACAGTCAGTCAGACCGTCGGATACTGCCAAGGTGCGCGATAGGCGCGGCTCAAGAGTTCAGTCGCTTTTGGATCATCCACAATCTGTTCCTTTGCGCCATCCCACTGGATGCTGCGTCCGGTC
Source organism: Pedosphaera sp. (assembly GCA_028293265.1). The sequence continues at coordinate 3,964 of JAQGPB010000005.1, forward strand.
TTCCAAGAAACCATTCCTAGCAGGGGCAGCACCGAGGCGCGGTGGCCGATCTCAATTCCCGCC
>JAQGPB010000004.1 GCA_028293265.1 Pedosphaera sp.
ACGGTTCGGCCCAAGCCGTTCACCATCCTGCCGCATGAAGATTCATCGGCCTGTTAGAAATTCTCTCCCGCTGCTCGCAATTGCCGCCCTGATTTGCCTTCCCTTCGTCCGCCTGCAGGCGCAGGAACGGCGTCAGCGCGCGGAAACTGCCGAGACGCCGGCCAAGCCTTCCGACGCGGCGAACAAAAAGGACGACGCCAAAAAGGAAGAACCCAAGGGCGACAAAAAAGAGCCGAAGGATGAACTCTCGGTGACGACGAATACCGTCACCATCAACGGTGTGGAGATCGGTTACAAAGCCACCACGGGAACCATCGTGATGAAGGACGAGGAGGGCAAGCCGCACTCCACGGTTTTCTTCGTGGCCTACACACGGCAGGGCGTGAGCGCCACGAACCTGGCCGCGCGGCCGGTTACTTTCTCTTTCAACGGTGGCCCCGGCTCGTCCTCGGTGTGGCTGCATCTGGGATTGCTGGGGCCGCGGCGGGTTTTTCTGAAGGATGACGGCGGATTGCCGCCGCCGCCGTTCAAGCTGGTGAACAATGAATATTCGCTGCTCGATGAAACCGACCTGGTTTTCATTGACCCGGTCAGCACCGGTTTCAGCCGGCCCGCCGCCGGCGAAGACCCGAAGAAATTTCACGGCGTGGAGGAAGACCTCGAGTCGGTGGGCGATTTCATCCGGCTTTACACCACGCGATATAATCGCTGGTCCTCGCCAAAATTTCTCATCGGGGAAAGTTACGGCACGACGCGCGCAGCGGGCTTGTCCGGCCACCTGGAAGAACGCTATGGCATGTACTTGAACGGCATCGCGCTCGTTTCTGCGGTGCTGGATTTCTCCACCATCAGTTTCAACGTGGGCAATGACTTGCCTTACGCGTTGTTTTTGCCGACGGAAACGGCGACGGCGTGGTATCACAAAAAATTGCCGGTGGATTTGCAGCCGGATTTGAAAAAGGCGCTCGCGGAGTCGGAGCAATTTGCCATGGGCGATTATACCAAGGCGCTCATGCAGGGCGCGGCGCTCCCGGCGGCCGAGCGCCAAGCAACTGTCAAAACCCTCGCGCGCCTGACCGGCCTGTCCGAAGACTTTGTTGATCGCGCCGATCTGCGAATTACCGCGCAGCAATTTTTCAAGGAACTGCTCCTCAACGAGCGGCTGACCATTGGCCGCTATGACACGCGGCGAACCGGCCAGGACCGGAATTCGACCGGCTCCTCTCCGGAATACGACCCGAGTTATACGGCCGTGCTTGGTCCGTTCACCGGCGCGATGAACGATTATGTACGGCAGGACCTGAAATTCGAGAGCGATCTGCCTTACGAGATTTTGACCGGCAAGGTGGCCCCTTGGGATTACGGCACCGCGCGGAACCGTTACCTGGACGTGGCGGAAACTTTGCGCGAAACCATGACGCACAATCCCTACCTGAAGGTATTTGTGGCAAACGGTTATTACGACATGGCCACGCCGTATTTAGCGACGCGCTACACCTTCGATCACATCGGCCTGCCAGCCGACTTGCGCACGAACGTGAGCATGGGCTATTACGATGCCGGCCACATGATGTACGTGAACAAGCCTTCGCTGATCCAATTGAAAAAGGACCTCGCCAATTTCGTCCACTCGGCACTCCCGCCCAAGGGGGAATGAAGCTCGCCCCGTTTCGATGCTCACATGGACATCATCGAGGCAACCAAAAGTTACGAGGCCTGGCTTTCTCGGCTGACGCCGCTGATCCGGCAGGACCTCCAGACCAAGCATCGCGCAATGCGCGGCGATGTCTTCCCCTTCCTTCGCGCTACTTATTATCGCTGGGCGCAAACTTTTCCCGAAAATTGTCAGGCTTTGTCCCGCGACCCGGCCGTCCTCGCGGTCGGCGATCTGCATGTGGAAAATTTTGGCACGTGGCGCGACCTTGATGGCCGGTTCATTTGGGGCGTCAATGATTTCGACGAATGTCATCCCCTGCCGTTCAGCCACGATCTCGTGCGCCTGACCGTCAGCGCGTATCTGGCCATCGCGGACGGCGACCTGAGCATGTCACCGGGTGCCGCGGTCGCGGCGATTCTGCAAGGTTACATGGACTCGCTCAAGGCCGGCGGAAGGCCGTTCGTGTTGGTGGACAAAAGCAGCCCCTTGCGAACCATGGCGCGCGAACGCCTGAATACGCCGGAAAAATTCTGGACCAAAATACGCAGCCATCCTCCGGTTCGCCAGCCGGTGCCTGCCAGCGCGATGCGCGCCATCCGCGAATTGCTGCCCGAGCGCGATATTTCCCTGAGGTTCCTCCATCGGATTGCCGGGCTGGGCAGTTTGGGCAAGCGAAGATTCACCGGCATCGGGGCCTGGCGCGGTGGACCGATCGTGCGCGAAGCCAAGGCGTTGACGATTTCCGCGTGTTGCTGGGCGGAAGGCCGAAAAGGCGGCAGCATTCAGTATGAAGAAATTCTTCGCCGTGCCGTCCGCTGTCCTGATCCGTTGGTCATTGTGCGCGGTGATTGGCTGATCCGCCGCTTGTCTCCCGACTGCTTTCGCATCCGGCTGGCGAACCTTCCGCAAAAACGCGACGAGCGGAATATGCTTTACTCAATGGGCTGGGAAACCGCGAACATCCATCTGGGCAGCGTCAAAGCCGTGGTGATTCTCCGCAATCTGAAACACAAGCCAAAGAACTGGCTGCACGACGCCGCCAAAACCATGCGCGACCAAACCATCAGCGACTGGAAAACGTGGGTGAAGCGGGGCGTTTGATTTCAACACTCATCCCTTGACCCGAAATGGCAATTCTACAATCTCTGCCGCGCTATCACCGTCCTTGTTATGCAAAGTCAATTGCGTTCCAACGTGGTTGGCCTCCTTGCGCACATAGCCCAGCGCGATATTCGCTTTGAGCGTGGGCGATGCCAGGGCGCTCGTAATGAAACCGACTTCCTTGCCGTCGTGAAATAATTTGTCGCCCTTCACCGGCAATTCCTTCAAACCATCTGCGAGCCGCAAACCCCGCAGCGATTTTGCCACGTGTCCGTAGGTGCGAATCCGCGCGATGACTTCCTGGCCGATGTAACAGCCTTTCGAATAACTGATGGCCCGGCTCTCGATGCCCGGCTCAGGCGCAAGATTGCTTTCATCCATGTCCGCGCCGAATCTTGGAATGCCTGCCTCGATGCGGGCGGCTTCAAACGCCGTCCAACCGCAGGCGCGTCCACTTACCGCCCGCGCGGCGGCAATCAATTTGTCCGCCACAGCGCCGAGCGATGCGGTCGGCACAAACAAATCAAATCCGCTTGTTCCGGCACGCGGCAGGTTCATCAGATAAATTTCACCGAGCGTCGCATCATTCACGCTGATAAAACTCATCGGCTTGGCGGGCATCTCCACCGGCAGCCCCAGGCTGCGCGCCACCGTCTCAGCCTTTGGCCCCTGCACGCTGAGCAAACCATAATGCGGCGCGGCATCCACAACCTGAACGTCATCGGCAATGATGTATTTCTCCAAGCGTTGGGAAACGGCTTCCGTGAGACCGGGTTCGAAATCTAGCAGCAGCTCGTTGGGCAGGCAGAAAATGTTGAGGTCGCTTTGCAGCTTCCCCTTGGAGGTGACCAGGGCGGCGTAACAGCCCTGACCCGCGCGCAAATCCTTCACGTTGTTGGTCACCTGTCCGTTGAGCCAGCGCGCGCGGTCGGCGCCCGTCAGGCAAATCCGTCCGCGAAAACTCAAGTCGAGCACGCCCGCGCTTTCGTGCAATGCCGCGTGCTCCGCCAGCCAATCACCATAGTCTGCCACCATCTCGCGCCCGTTCACCTCGGCGAACCGGGCGTTCAATCCGTGGTGCAATTCATGCAATTCCAGTGAACTCATCGGACTAATTTCACCGGCAACGGCCCCGGACACAAAGGAAATCTTTTTGCGCGCGCCTTATAAGATGGCCTGCCCCGTCTCCAGATCAAAAAAATGCGCATGACCCATATTGAAGCTGAGCGAAACAGTCTGCTTGACTTTCAATTGATGTCCCGGCGCGACGCGGGCAACAAAGTTTTGGCCGGCGGCGGCGGCGTAAAGATAAGTTTCAGTGCCCAGCGGTTCGAGCACTTCAACCACCGCATCCAGATTTTGTCCGGGGGCAGATTCCTTTCCCGTGAGTCTTTCTGTGATATGCTCGGGACGCAATCCCATGGTCACTGCTTTGCCGGTGTAATCTGCAAGACGCGGAACCATATCTTTTGCCACGCGCAATTTGAAACCGCGCGCGACTTTCCCCGATTCCGCACTTCGCACTTCGCACTCCGCACTAAAGAACGTTTCGTCCCCGTCTTTTTCCAGCGTGCCGTGAAAAAAATTCATCGCCGGCGAACCGATGAACCCCGCGACAAACAGGTTCGCGGGCCGATGGTAAAGTTCCATGGGGGCGGCCACCTGTTGAATGACACCTTCCTTCATCACAGCGATGCGGCTGCCCAAGGTCATGGCTTCGACCTGGTCATGCGTCACGAAAATCATCGTGGCTCCGAGGCGCGTGTGAAGCGCGGCAATTTCGCGGCGCATCTGCACCCGCAATTGGGCATCAAGATTGGACAATGGTTCGTCGAACAAAAAAACTTTCGGCTGCCGCACCATTGCGCGGCCGACGGCGACCCGCTGCTTCTGTCCGCCAGAAAGCGCCACGGGTTTGCGCGTGAGACAATCCTTCAGCCCCAGCAACTCTGCGGCGAGATTGACCCGTTCTTCAATATCCGCGCGCGCCACCTTGCGCAGCGTGAGGCCGAACGCCAGGTTCTCGTAAACCGTCATGTGCGGATAAAGCGCGAAATTTTGAAACACCATGGCGATGTCGCGGTCCTTGGGCGGAACCTCGTTGA
>JAQGPB010000073.1 GCA_028293265.1 Pedosphaera sp.
CTCGACCACCTTGGGCAAGGGCAACACAAAAGTTCACACGGTGGAACATGTGCTGGCCACTTTTGCCGGCTATGGCATTGACAACGCAATTGTCGAACTGGATGCGAATGAACCGCCGATTGCCGACGGCAGCGCGCGCGAATATTGCAAGATGATCGAGGCCGCGGGGCTGGTCTCGCAGCCGGAAAAGCGCGACGCTTACATTGTCACCGAGCCGATTGAAGTGCAGATGGGCGAGACGGAGATGGCGCTTTTCCCGGACGATGTTTTCAAGCTGACCTGCACCAGCGCAGACAAGGCTGGAAGGTTCACCCAGTTTTTCAGCCTCGAAATTTCCCCCAAGACCTGGGAACGCGACCTCGCCCACGCGCGGACTTTTTGCTTTTTCGAGGAGATTGAATATCTCATCAAGAATGGATTGATCCGCGGCGGCAGTCTGGAGAACGCCGTGGTGGTGCGCGACGATGCGGTGTTGACCACCGAGCCCCTGCGTTATCCGAACGAATTCGTGCGGCACAAGATGCTCGACATCCTCGGAGATCTTTCTTTGATCGGCAGGCCGTTGTGCGGGCATTTGATCGCGGTCAAGCCGAGCCACACCGCCAATTGCGAACTGGCTCGCCTGGTCAGCGCGCAGATGCGCAAGCCGTTGCTCATCGCGCAATCATTCGCCCCGCCGCCGCTGCCGCCGCGCATTGCCGGGCAGCCCGAAGCCGGCCAGCAGATCAGCATCGAGGACGGCATGACGCTCGACATCATGCAGGTGATGAAAATCCTGCCGCATCGGTATCCGTTCCTGATGGTGGACAAGGTGACGAAGATCGAGGGCAACCGCATCACCGCCGTGAAAAATGTCAGCGTCAACGAGCCTTATTTTCAGGGGCATTTTCCGAACCATCCCATCATGCCCGGCGTGCTGCAATTGGAAGCCATCGCGCAGGCCGCCGGCATTCTTACGCTGCGCCAAGCCGAGAGTTTTGGCAAGCTGGCCTACTTCATGTCTGCCGAAAGCGTGAAATGGCGCAAGCCGGTCCGCCCGGGCGATGCGCTGGTGATTGACGTGGAGTTGACGAAGTTCCGCGGCAAGATCGGCAAGGCCAAGGGTGTCTGCACGGTCAATGGCGAATCGGTCAGCGAGGCCGAGGTGACGTTCATGTTGGTGGACGCGTGAGCAGGTTATGATTCATCCTTCCGCCGTCATCCATCCCTGCGCTGAACTCGGCGCGAACTGCGTGATCGGGCCTTATTGTGTCATTGGCGAACATGTCGTGCTCGGTGACGGCTGTAAATTGCACTCGCACGTGGTGATTGACGGGCATACCTGGCTGGGACGGGAAAACGAGATTTTTCCGTTTGTCAGCATTGGGTTGCGGACGCAGGATTTGAAATGGAAGGGCGGCGTCACGCGCACGGAGATTGGCGACAAAAATACTTTTCGCGAATTCGTGACCATCCACAGCGCGACTAGCGACGGCGGCATCACCACCGTCGGTTCGCACAATAATTTGCTGGCCTATTCCCATGTCGCGCACGATGTGACCATTGGCGACCATGTCATCATGTCGAATGTTGCGACCCTCGGCGGGCATGTGCGCGTGGAGGATTACGCGGTGGTGAGCGGACTGGCGGCGGTGCATCAATTTTGCCGGATTGGAAAAATGGCCATCATCGGCGGCTGCTCCAAGGTGGTGCAGGACGTGCCGCCGTTCATGCTGGCCGACGGCAACCCGGCCGAGACCCGCACCATCAACAAGGTGGGCCTGGAACGCAATGGCATCGCCGAAGAGGCGCAGACGGCCTTGAAGCACGCCTACAAAATTTTGTTCCGCGAAGGCCTGACCATTCCCAATGCCATCGCCCGCATCGAGAAGGAACTGCCGCACTCGCCCGAATTGCAGCACCTGCTGCAATTTGTGAAAAGTAGCGAACGCGGCATCAGCAAGTAATCAGACAAGCGGTTAAAATCCAAATGCTTCAACCGCGCTGCCCGCAAAAAATAAACTCGGACCTTGGACAGCCTATGTCCACGTTCTCTGGTAAGCTCTCTCCCAGAGATTGAGCGTGGATCGCGTCCTCGTAGCGCAGGCGTCCCCGCCTGCGAGTGACGGCGGCGTCCCGCCGCCAGTTAGTTCAATGCGCCACCTAAAAACCGTCATGAAGAGTGCCAACAAAGCGACGCACGCAATTGCCCACCCAAGCCATCGGCCCGCACGTCCCCAATCCGCCCTCCGCATTCCCCGTTCTCACCAAAGGATCGTATTTCCTGCTGTTTCCGCTCTTTCCGCTCTTTCCGCCTTTTTTGAGGGGGGGAGGGTGTCCCCGTGACCGGAAACATGATCATGAATCACCCTCCCGTCGTTCGTTGCCTATGTATTGCGGGTCAAAGCCGATCTATTCAAGAAGTGCCAGATTATATAAGAACGTCTAATCATTTATATTTCTTGGAAAACGCCTCTGGGCGGCAAAGCGGTTTGATATGCAAGTAATTACATATAAATTGCATACGTATTTGCAACTCGACCGTTGACACCCGCCCGACCTTTGTTAGGCTCCCATTATTGATTTCCGTGAAACTGGTCAACGAACGATAAACTAAAACTAATACTGAATCTTATGGCTAAGAAAGTGACTGCAACGAAGAAGGCGTCGAAATACGTCTATTTATTTGGCAATAAAAAAGCCGATGGCGACGGTTCCATGAAGCCGCTGCTCGGCGGCAAGGGCGCCAATCTCGCGGAAATGACCCGCATCGGCCTGCCGGTGCCTCCCGGTTTCACGATCACGACCGAGGTTTGCACTTATTTTTACGCCCATAAGCGGACTTACCCGAAAGAATTGCACGCCCAGATGGTGGCGGGCATTGCCAACATGGAAAAGATCATGGGCTGCAAATTCGGCGCGGCCAATGGCATGCCGCTGCTGGTGGCCGTCCGCTCCGGCGCGCGCGATTCGATGCCCGGCATGATGGACACGATTTTGAATCTCGGTTTGAATGACCAGACCGTCCTTTCCCTGGCGACGGCGACCAAGAACGAGCGTTTTGCCTGGGATTGCTATCGCCGTTTCATCCAGATGTATGGCGACGTGGTGCTCGGCGTGCAAAAAACCGAAGGCGAAGACCACGAACCGTTTGAAGTGGTCATTCACGAATACAAGCACGAGAAATATCATCAGGACCTCGAAGACTCCAAGCTCACCGCCAAGGATCAGCAGGAACTTGTGGTTCGCTTCAAGGAATTGGTCAAGACCCGCACCGGGATGGAATTCCCCAACGATCCGTGGGAACAGCTTCGCGGCGCGGCGGGCGCAGTGTTTGGTTCATGGATGAACGACCGCGCGATTGTTTATCGTCGCAAATACAACATTCCTTCCGAATGGGGAACGGCCGTCAATGTGCAGGCGATGGTCTATGGCAATACGGGCGACACCTCCGGTTCGGGCGTTGCTTTCACGCGCAATCCCGCCAATGGCACGAATGAATTTTACGGCGAGTTTCTCATCAATGCCCAGGGCGAAGACGTTGTTGCGGGCGTCCGCACGCCGGAACCAGTGGCCAAGCTCAAGGCACTGATGCCGAAGTCGTACGCGGAATTGATGAAGGTCCGCTCGATTTTGGAAAAGCATTTCAAGGATGTGCAGGACATCGAGTTTACCATCCAGGAAGGCAAGCTGTTCATGCTCCAGACGCGCAATGGCAAACGCACCGCCATGGCCGCGCTCAAGTTCTCCATTGATATGGTCAATGAGAGGTTGATTGATTGGAAGACTGCCATACTCCGCAATCCGGCGGATCAGCTTGACCAGTTGCTGGCGCCCGTATTCGACCTGGCCGAGGTGAAGAAGGCGAAGGCCATTGCCACCGGTTTGCCGGCCGGCCCGGGAGCGGCTTCGGGCAAATTATATCTTAATGCCGATCGCGCGGTGGAGGCTGAAAAGCGGGGTGAGAAGGTTCTGCTCGTTCGCAACGAAACTTCGCCTGAAGATTTGCGCGGGATGATCGCCGCCGAAGGCATTCTGACTGCCAAGGGCGGGGTCAGTTCGCACGCGGCGCTGGTCGCGCGCCAGATGGGCAAGGTTTGCGTCTGCGGGGCGAGCGCGCTGGAAATTGATTATGCGGCCAAGACGGTCAAGGCCTCGGGCCAGACCTTTTCGGAAGGCGACAATCTCTCCATTGACGGCACGACCGGCACGGTTTACGGCGGGGCCATCAAAACCGCGCCGTCGGAAATCATCGCCGGCTTGATCCATGGCGACAAGGCCGCGAGGGCCACCGAGAAATTCAAGAATTTTCTCAAACTCATGGATTGGTGCTCGAAAGTCACGCGCCTCCAGGTCCGCACCAATGCCGACACGCCGGAACAGACCCAAAACGCGATGGCGTTTGGCGCGACCGGCATCGGCCTGACCCGCACGGAACACATGTTCTTTGAAGGCAACCGCATTGATTCGATGCGCGAAATGATCATCTTCGCCGGCGATTATTCAGACTATCGCAAGCGGGCCGAGACGGTGAAATATGATGCGGAAAAAACGCTCAGCCTTAAGAAAGATTTTGCCGAGGTGATCGCGCATTTCGAGGGCGGCCTGGCCAAACTGCTGCCGATGCAACGTGAGGATTTCACCGGCATCTTCGAGGCATTGGACGGTTATCCGGCCACGATCCGTTTTCTCGATCCGCCGCTGCATGAATTTTTGCCGCATGACGAGAAATCGCAGGCCGACCTGGCTTCCAAACTGGGCGTCAGCCCGCAGACCATTGCCAAGCGCGTGGAACAACTGCACGAATTCAACCCCATGCTCGGCCATCGTGGTTGCCGCCTGGGTATTGCTTATCCGGAAATCACCGAGATGCAGGCCCGCGCGGTGTTTGAAGCCGCCGCGAACGTGATGAAGAAGAAGATCAAGGTGAAGCCCGAAATCATGATTCCGCTCGTCGGGTTCAAGAAGGAACTGGATCTGCAAGTCGAGATCGTCCATCGCGTGGCAAAAGCAGTCATGGCGGAAAAGAAGGTCAAGATTGACTACTTGGTGGGCACGATGATTGAAGTCCCGCGCGGCGCGCTTACGGCGAATGAAATTGCCGAGACCGCCCAGTTCTTCAGCTTTGGCACGAACGACCTCACCCAGACCGCGCTCGGCATCAGCCGCGACGACATGGGTTCGTTCCTCATGCCGTACGTGGAAAACGAAATCTTCAAGAAGAACCCGTTTGCCACCCTCGATCAAACCGGCGTCGGCCAGCTCATGAAAATGGCGGCCGAGAAAGGCAATGCCACCCGCCCCGGCATCCAGCTCGGCATCTGCGGCGAACACGGCGGCGACCCGGACTGCGTGATGTTCTGCCATCGCCTGGGCCTGACCTACGTAAGCTGTTCGCCCTTCCGCGTGCCTGTGGCGCGACTGGCTGCGGCCCAAGCCGCCTTGGAAGAGGCCAAGTCCGCCAAGAAGAAATAACCGTCAGCGAATCTCAACTTCGTCTCAACGGCCACCCGGCAAACCGGGCGGCCGTTTTGCTTTCAACTCTTGGCTCTCCGTATTCCTCCGGACTGGCACCGCAACTGCTTATCAATAAGCAAGAAAGCATGCGTTGTGCTCACGAAAAGTCCGATAATTCCGGGTTCTCTAGGGTCATTATTATGAAGCATTTGCTAAAAATCACGCTGTCGTTCTTGGCGATGTTGGCTTTGCCTTGGGCAGCCCGTGGCGCAACCACCAATCTGCCACCTTCGCCCATAATCCAGGTCTGGGGAGGCGGCAGGCACACCATGGCGTTGCTCGCAGATGGCAGCGTCTGGACCTGGGGCAGCAACGTCTCCGGCAAGCTGGGCAACGGAC
>JAQGPB010000075.1 GCA_028293265.1 Pedosphaera sp.
TGGTGCTTGGAGCTTGGACGCTTGGAGCTTTTCCCCCCTCTCCGTTTTATTCCTTTGCAACCCCTTGATCGAAAGTAAACTCTGTTCCAATGCAGTGGGCGCAAAATCTTGATGCCGGCCTGTTCCACCTGGTCAACCCCGCGTTGAGCAGTTCGTGGCTGGACGTGCTGATGCCGTTTTCCAGCGGCAACCCTTTTTTCGCCCCGGTGCTGCTCATCGGCGCCATCCTGCTCCTGTGGAAAGGCGGCGCGCGCGGACGCATCTGCGTCCTCATGCTCATCCTGATCGTCGCGCTGGGCGACGGGCTGGTCTGCAACATGCTAAAACACCTCATCCAACGTCCCCGCCCTTTCCTGACCTTCTCGGATGTTCATCTTCCTGACGGGATTGGCCGCACTGATTCCGGCAGCATGCCTTCTGCTCACGCGGCGAACTGGTTTGCTGCCACGATGGTTGCATTCATCTATTACCGGCGCAGCCTACGTTTCATGCTGCCGCTGGCGGCGCTCGTCGGCTTCTCCCGCATTTATAACGGTGTCCATTATCCCAGTGACGTTCTGGTCGGGGCCATCTTGGGAGCGGGCTATGCCGCTGCCGGCGTTTGGACGTTGGACGCCCTTTGGCAACGGATTGGCCGGCGCTGGTTTCCGTTGTGGTGGGAACGCCTGCCTTCGTTGCTCAATCCTGTAGTTCTTCCCGCGCCGAGCACTGCCAAGACCGAGCCTGCACTGCTTGACCTGCATTGGCTGCGGCTGGGCTACACCCTGATCTTCATCCAACTCGCCATCAACCTCGCCTACATCCACAGCGGCATCATCTCGCTCTCCGAGGATGAAGCCTATCAATGGATCTGGTCCAAACACCTCGCGCTCTCCTATTACAGCAAGCCGCCGTTCATCGCGCTAACGCAATTTCTGGGCACGCACTTGTGGGGTGACACGGTTTTTGGCGTCCGTTTTTTCGCGCCTGTCATTGGAGCCATCACTTCCCTCTGCCTGCTCCGCTTTATGGCCAGAGTAGCGAATATGCGCGCCGCGTTCTGGCTGTCGCTCCTCCTGCCGGCGGTGCCTTTGATTTCTGTCGGCTCGACGCTCATGACCGTTGACCCGCTCTCGGTGATGTTCTGGTTGCTCGCAATGATGGCGGGCTGGCGCGCGGTCCAGGAAAATGCCACCACCCGCGACTGGCTCTGGGTCGGGTTGTGGATGGGACTTGGTTTGCTGAGCAAGTACCATTCTTTGTATCAATTGCTTTCGTGGGCCCTCTTTTTCGTGCTGTATCCGCCGGCGCGCAAACAACTGCGATGCCCGGGCCCTTGGCTGGCCCTGCTGGTGATTCTGCTTTGCTCCACTCCGATACTAATTTGGAACTTCCAAAACCATTGGGTCACCATCCAACACGTTTCGGAAGGCGGTCATTTCGGCGAGCCTTGGGCCTTCACCCCCGCAAATCTATGGCGGGGCTTCACCAAGTACACACTCGAATTTATCGGGTCGCAATTCGCGCTGCAAAATCCGTTCATCTTCCTGATTGTAGTCTGGACGGCGTTCATTTTTTGGCGGCTGAAACCCCGGCCGACTCTGCTCGTCTATTTTTTCAGCATGGGTGCGCCGGTTTTTTTGTTCTACTTTTTCCTCACGTTTCATTCGCGGGTGCTGCCCAACTGGATTGCTCCGGCAATCCTGCCATTCTTGTGCCTTGCGGTGGCTTATTGGGAGCCGCTCTGGCGCAGCCACACCCGCCTGCTCAAAACCTGTCTCATCGGCGGCTTGATATATGGAGCCGCCGCCGCCGTTGTTTTGCGCGACACCAACGTCATCAACAAATTCACCGGCGGCCATGGATTGTCCCCGGAACTGGACAGCACGCGCCGTGTCAAAGGCTGGACTGAAACCGCCCAACTGGTCGAAGCGGCGCGGCAAAAATTGCTGGCTGAAGGCAGACCGGTTTTCATCATCTGCGAAACTTACGGCCTCTCGGGCGAGATGACTTTCAACCTGCCGGAGGCCAAAGCCGGCGTCCCCGACCATCCGCTGGTTTTTTGTCACACCACGGCGACATCCAAGAACCAGTTTTATTTCTGGCCCGGCTACCAAGACCGCAAAGGCCAGAACGCTCTTTTTTTGAAGGACCTGAACTTGATGGATACCAATGCCCAGCCTGTCCCCAAATTTCTCCAGCAGGAATTTGAATCCGTCACCAACATCGGCGCGGTCTTGGCGATCCATCAGGGCCGTCCGGTGCATCGCATTGGGATATTCGAATGCCGTGGCTTGCATTGAACCACGATGAGTCCATCCCAACAGACTTTTCCCATCAGCAATTACGACCTGGCCGCCACGCTTTCGTCCGGCCAGGCTTTCCGTTGGACGACGCTGAACGACACCTGGATCGGAGTCGTGGGACGGCATTGGGTCCGCCTCCAATCCGACCACCACCAACTCATCGCGCAAACCGCCGAGCCGGTCGCGGATTGGGACTGGCTGGTTCATTATCTGCAAACCGAACTGGACTTGAACCAAGTGCTGACCAGCTTTCCCGATGACCCGCCCATGCGTTCCGCCGTCTCTGCCTGCCGCGGACTGCGTCTCCTGCGCCAGGACCCGTGGGAATGCCTCGCTTCGTTCATCCTTTCCTCGACCAAGCAAATCGTCCAGATCCAGCAGATTATTGCGCTGCTTTGCGAGCGATTCGGCGAACCCATCCCGGTTCCCGAAGGCTTC
>JAQGPB010000095.1 GCA_028293265.1 Pedosphaera sp.
CGGGATCAAGGCTGGCTCGGCATACACGCCCATGGCGAGGGTTGCGCCCAAGCCGTGTTGTTTGCCGAGGCCTTTCACGTTCCAATGCACGGTGCCTGCTCCGCCGCCGGTCATTTCGCGGGTGAGCTTGACCTGGTTCACGATTTCTTCCGGTTTCCATTTGCCGCCCACGTTTTCGGAGTCGAGGCCGGGCCAGATATTGCGGTGCTTGGGATTTTGGTCCAACCACCATTTCAACAGCACGGGAAAACTTTGGTCCGGCGGATCAATGCCCCAGTAAAGCTGCGGCGAACAATAGTCGAGCCAGCCGTTGGTCAGCCATTTCCGGGAGTCGCAGTAAAGCACTTCGTAGGCGTTGAAGCCCTTGATCTGCTGCGGATAGCCCGGTTGCCAGAAGCCGAACGGGGAGATACCGACTTTTACCCAGGGCTTGGCGGCCTTGATCGAATCATAAACGCGCTTTACGAACACATTCACGTTCTCGCGGCGCCAATCGTTCCGGCTCAATGTCCCGGTGGTGTGATATTTTTTCCAACTGCCCCAATCGGGGAAATCAAGGTCCTGCTTTTGCGCGTCCTGCTCCTTGTAAGGATAAAAATAATCGTCGAAGTGGACGGCATCAATGTCGTAACGCTTCACCACATCCATCACGACGCGCAACGAATATTCCTGCACTTCCTTTTCGCCGGGATCAAGCCAGAGATAGCTGCCGTATTTGACGACCATCTCGGGATGGGTGTGGCTGATGTGGTTTTTGGCAATCACGTATTTGTGCCCGAGCAAGGCCGCGCGATAGGGATTGAACCAGGCGTGCAATTCCAGCCCGCGTTTGTGGGCTTCTTCCACGGCGAACGCCAGCGGATCGTAATATGGTTCCGGCGGTTTGCCCATCGTGCCGGTCAGGTAATAGGACCACGGTTCGAGCTTGGATGCGTAGAGGGCATCGCAGGCGGGGCGGACTTGCAGGACGACCGCGTTCAGATTCAACTTCGCCGCGCGGTCCAGCAGTTCGAGCAGTTCGTCCTTCTGCTGTTGCACGGGCAGGCCGGGTTTCGAGGGCCAGTCAATGTTTCCCACGGTGGCGATCCAGGCACCGCGAAATTCGCGGCGTACGGCGGGCGGGTCTATCGTGACGGGGACATACGTGGTTTCGGCGTGGGCGAGGGCGGCGAGGAAAAGGACGCAGAGTGTAGAAAATGGGGGCTTAAGCATCATGGTGAGCCAGTTGCGATTCATTTGAGCGGTGATTAACCACTGTAGCGCAAAATGTTACAAGCATTTGTGTTTTCCGCGGGCATTCAGAAATGTTAGAAACTCGTTGCCTCGTCTGCTACAAGCGGTTGAAGTTGTTCATTTTGTGGGTGGATTGGCGCCTGATGCTCCAGGCTTTCCGGTTTGCAATGTGACCTTGTAAAGCTGCTGCCAGTAGCGGTCGCTGTCCACATAGGTGATATAGATGATGCGCCCGTTTTCTTCCTGTAATTCGGGATGTTCCGCGCTGTCGTAGCAAAACGCCTTGGCGAATGCTCTGTGCGGCGCGGTGATTTCACCAATTTTTTCGTATGGGCCCCATGGTTCTTTGGCGATGGAAAGGCGCATTTTCTCGCCGATGCCCACATGGTGGACGGCAAGATAACCGCCGAGATATTTGTTATAGGCAACCGAGAGGGAGCCGGAAATATCGGCCAATCCCGCAAGGTTGGTCGCGTCATTTACATTGGTGCTCCAAGCTGGTGCTGCCACGGTCCCGGAGAAATATTCATAAGCTTGTTGTTCGGCGATATGTTGCCGGGATACGCGCGCCAGGGTTGCGACGCCCTTCCTTTTGTGGTCTTGATCGCTGAACAGATAAAGCTGAGGGCCCGGCATGCCCGAAACCATGGCCAGGCCGAAGCTGGGTGAAGTTTCGATACGACCCCACAAATCGTTGCCGGCGCTGGATTTCACGCGTTCGAATTGAAGTTTCTCGGGATCGCGGGCATCCGATTTAGCCAGGCCATAACCGATGACGCGAAAGCCGAACGGGCCGCCCTCTTTGGTGAATTCGACCAGATTATAGTATAAATAGGCGACACGCTGGCTTTCATCGTAATAGCCGGCCAGCGGCCAGAAACGGGTGTCGTGGCCTTCGTCCGGCCGGTTGGTGATTACCGGGCGCGCGATGGCGGTCTGCGGATTCGTCAAAAAATGGTAAGTTGCCAGGCCGCGCCGTCCTTTTCCGCTCGGCGTCAAGAGCGCGCAATTGCTGACGTCTCCAAGCCAGTGCTTTACCGGCGCGTTTGGATCGAGGAGAAATACGTCGCCGAAGAACCACGCGGTTTGCTTTCCCATGGGCAGCGAAAAGTAGCCGTCCACGCCGGTTACGCCGGCTTTGTTGTCGGTGAACAGCAGGCCCTCGTTTTCGACTTTCAGGATGCGGGCGCGGCTTTGCGCGGACGCGGACAGGGCGGGGCAAAGGGTGAAGAAGGACAGGAGGATCGTTAAAGGCCAGCCCAGATGGAGGGCGCGCGAGCGAGATTTGGCGAGATTTGGCGAGAAACTCCGCGCCGTTTGAGAAGCTCCAAGCGTCCAAGCTCCGAGCACCAGAGAATAACCAAGCTCCAAGTTCCAATTGGCGGGATGGGGCTGGCTGGGCCAAATGGCTGATGGTTGCTCGTGCACTCGCCAGAGCGGCAGGGGAAAGGCAAGTGGTTGAGGGTGAATTGCCATAAAAAGCGGGGGAGGGGAGGGGATGGTCAGGGGAATAAGCATTGTCAGGGGAATGGGATTTCAAAAAAGGATTCTTTTTTTAATTTTTTATGTGAGTTAAGGCGAGTTAAGGCGAGTTAAGCCGGGTTGATGCGGGTGGTTTTGGGCTGATTTTGGGCGAAGGCGGGTTGGCCGCTCCAGGTTGAAAGCGGGACGGAAAGAGGAGTGGCGCAAATTTGGTCTGATTTGGCGAGAAACTCCGCGCTGAAGTGGTTGAGGGTTGTTGGTTGTGGGTTGAGGGGGCGGGCGACGGGCGGGACGCCCGGTGAACTCGCAGGCGGGTGCCCGCGCTACATGGGGGAGCGATATTCAGCGTAAAATTCATGGTTTCAGTTTGACCTTGGCGTGGTGTCAGCCTTGGGCCAAGGTTGGGGTTCAACCTTTGCACGGGGTGAATCTAGCATGGTTGTCAAATCGGGAGAATCTGAACTGAAACGCTCGTGTAAAACAGGAGATTGACAGGATCAAGGCGGACTTGAAAATCAAACCAGTTGATTATTGGCTTGGGATATATTTTACGATTGTTGATCCGGTTGTTTGTTCTATTGAATCGTCCACGGCAGGTGTTATTCTCGTTGCAAGGTTATGTTGCTATACCGTTATTTTGCCTCTCACGTTTACGAGACGTTAAAAGAAACGAGATTGAAGACATCCCGCATCACTAGCTTCAATGACCCCTTTGAATTCCTATTTGTCACAAAAGGAAAATTTACTGCCAAAATGGCGCGCGAATATGTTAAGTCCAGGTTGAATAATCCTGATTTTTTGAACCTCGCGGCCCTGCGCATACCCGGTTTATTAGAGAGTAAAAATCCTCAAAGAGTTTTGAAGGCAAATATTCCCCGTATAATTGCGAACATGGTTGCAAATCCTGAAATGATCATGGAAGCACCTTTGAAACTACGTGAGCAAATGTCCGACAAAACCACACGTGTTGTCAGCTTTTCCGACAGCAATATAAACCCGCTCGATGAAATTCTTCTTTGGTCGCATTACGCAAGAATGCATGAAGGCATTCGTATTGGATTTGAATTTCCAAATGGCATTAAAAACCCGTTCACAATCTCCAAAATCATTTACCAAGACAAACGCTTTGCGATAGATTATTCACAAGGACTAACGAATCTAAAATATGCGCTGGTTGAGAGTGCGAAGGTCAAAAGTTCAGCTTGGCGATATGAAAATGAATATAGGCTTTTAACGCACCCCGATTTTTGTGAGCATAGAATGATGCCGGGCGCTAAAACAGAATGCTTTCTTGCCTTTGATCGTGAATGGATCAAATCAATTGATTTTGGAATGCGTTGTCCTCAAGAGGAAATCAATCGTATAATCAATTTAATCAAAACTGGTTACTCAAAAGCAATATTATGTCGAAAAGCGGTACTCCATAAATCAGAATATGCGCTTGAATACGAAATTTTGTAGAACTCTGGCGGGGTGACAAATCTTGGTAAATCTGTGCGATACTAGACGCTACGTTTAAGGTCGCAGTGCGGTGGTTTCCAGTTTTGCCTATTGCCACACTGGGCCGTCGTTTTAACAAGACGAACTTAAAAAAAGCTATATTTCGTCTGCACATTGGGTCAAATTACACCACTGGTCCTTGGAAGGCCCGTCACCATTAGTTGTGGCCTGTGAATAACTTTGCCCCTCCATATGGTGGTTTTTGCTTTACTTGGAAAAGGGAATTAAGCATTTTTTGTCGAAAATCGCATGTATCTAAAGAATTTAACGGTTTTGGGGTTCAAGTCTTTTGCCAACAAGACCAGCCTTAATTTCCAACCGGGTGTCACGGCGATTGTCGGGCCGAATGGTTGCGGCAAGTCGAATGTGTCGGATGCCATTCGTTGGGTGCTGGGCGAGCAGTCGGCGAAGGCTTTGCGCGGCGGGGAGATGGCGGATGTGATTTTCAATGGCACGGATGGTCGCAAACCCTTGGGCATGGCAGAAGTTTCGCTGACGATTGGCGGGGTGGATGACGAGCACCTCACGGCGGCGGGTGTCGAGGTGGCTTATAATGAGGTGACGGTCACGCGCCGGGTTTTCCGCGATGGGGGCAGCGAATATTTCATCAACAAAACTCCGTGCCGGCTCAAGGATGTGCAGCAGCTTTTCATGGGCACCGGTGTCGGGCGCACGAGTTACAGCATCATGGCGCAGGGGAACATCACGCAGATTCTTTCGAGCAAGCCGGAAGATCGCCGGATGATTTTTGAGGAAGCGGCGGGCATCACGAAATTCAAGGCGCAGAAAAAGGAATCGTTGCGCAAGCTGGAATACACGGAACAAAATCTTTTGCGCGTCGCGGATTTGATCCGTGAAGTGAAGCGGCAGATTGGTTCGCTCCAGCGACAGGCCGGCAAGGCGCGGCGTTACAAGCAACTGATGATGGAGTTGCAGCATCTCGACACGCAACTGGCGCGGCATCAGTTCGACGTGTTGCAGGCGGAGATCAACGAGCGGCAGACCTCGGCGGAAAAGTTGCGCGAGGAAATCGAAGTGAGTTCCGCCGCCGTGCTGCAGCGCGAGGATGAAATCACACAATTGCGCAGCGACCTTTCCACGCTGGAACATCAGATCAGCGAAATGCAGCAGCGCGGTTTGGAATTGAAAAGCCAGATCGAGCGTCAGGAGAGCCGCATCCAGTATAACGGCGAGCGGCTCAGCGAACTCACCGCGCAGAACACGCAGGCGCTGGGCGACATCACGCAGGCCGAGGAACGCCATCTGGCGGCGGAGCAGGAACTGGCGGCGCTGACGGAACGGCTGGCCACTTCCCAAGCCGCGCTGGAACAGCATCGCGGCGCACTGCAAGCCAAGCGCGATGCGGTGCAGACGGTCGAGGAGGATTTGCGGCGTTTGCAGGAAGCGCAGCGCCAGGCGCAGGCGGACACCTTCGCGCAGGCCCAACAGTTGAGCCGCGCGCGGAACGAAATTAACGCGCTTGATTTGCAGAAGCAGGGGAATGTGGTCCGGCTTGAAAAGCTTTCCGCGGAAAAAATTCAACTGGAAGAAGAGCGCGGCCAGCTTCAGACGCGGCTGCACGAATTTGCCGTGAACGTGGAAACGCAAAAGCTCAATGTGCAGACCCAGCGCGGCACGGTGGAAGAACGGCAGGCGCGGTTGCGGGAGATTCAGTCCGAGCTGACGCGGCTGACGCAGGACCTGGACGCGCAATTGCAGCAGCAGGCGGAGAAACGTTCGCGCGTGAATGTGCTTGAGCAACTGCAATCCGAGCATGAAGGTTTCAGCGCGGGGACGCTGGCGGCGTTGAAGAACGCGGAGCATGTGCTGGGGTCGCTGGCGGACCGGATTCGCGTGCCGGACCAATACATCACGGCGATTGAAACCGCGCTGGGCCACCATCTGCAACTGGTCATCACGGAAGAACCCGAGGCCGCGCGGCGCATTCTCGCTGATTTGAGCGCGAACAAAAAAGGCCGCGCCAGCATTGCGCCGCTTTCGCTTAAAGTTGTTTCAGAAAACGTGAGCGTTCAGCCCGGCGCGCATCCCATCGCGGTCAGCGTCATCGAGTCAGATGCGGCGACGCGGCCGTTGCTGGAAAGTTTGCTGGGGCGGACGATGATTGTTCCCGATCTCGACACGGCCACGAGCCAGTGGCGCGAGAGCGGCGGAACTTTTGATTATGTGACGTTATCCGGCGAGGTGCTGAGCCGGCATGGAGTTTTCACGGGCGGTTCGAGCAATGGTTCGGGCAAGGCGCCCGGTTCGATTCTGGGACGCAAAAATCAGATTGCGGAACTGCAGGCGCATCTGACGCAGGCGCAGGAGCAGGTGAATGAATTGAGCCGCAAGAAGGGCGCGTTGCTGAGCGAACAAACTTCGCTCCAGGCCGGTTTGCAACAGGCCCAGACGGAGTTGCGCCATCAGGAAGTGGCCATCGCCACGCATCAGGGCGAGTTCAACGCGCTGCAAAATTCGCAACGCCTGCTGCATCAGAAGATTGACACGGTCGTTTATGAAGTTCAAAGCCTGGCCGCGCAGGAGCAGGAAGGCATTCAGAAACGGACGGCGCTGGCGCAGCAAGTCGGAGAATTAGAAGCGCGCGAACAGACGCTTCAACAGCAGGCGGCGGAAATCACCGCTTCGCTGGAAAATCTCCGCCAGCAGCGCGATTCGGCCACGGCCACGCTTACTGAAACCAAGGTGGCGCTGGCGTCGGAGGAACAGATTTGCGCGTCGTTGCGGCAGCAGCAGCAGACGTTGGAGCAGCGGTTGCGGGAGCTGTCGCAGCTTGTCGTTCAGCGTCGTTCAGAAGTTTCAAGCTTTCTCAACCGCAAGACGCAGGCGGAGGCGGAAATTCAGGATTCACGCCGCCAGATTGAATCGTTGCAGCATGCTCGTGAACAGGTGAATACGCAGGTTGCCGGGTTGCTGGGTGAGAAGGATTCGCAGGAGGGCGAGATTTCGTCGCGTGAAGAAGCGTTGCGCGAGCAGCGTCGCCGGCTTACGGAATGCCAGCAGCAGCGGGGCACCTTGGAAATCGAGCTGGCGCAGAAAACCATCACCGTCCAGAACTTGCGCGAACGCGTCCAGCAGAAATATCACGTCTACCTCGACGACATCCGCAGCGAATGCATCACCATTTCGTTTGCCGACGAAGGTCCCGCAAAGGTGCAGACGCTGACGCCGGAGGAGATGGCGGCGAGCGGCGTGGCGACGGATTGGGCGGCGGTGGGCGAACAGGTCGGCGGGCTGCAAAAGCGCATTGATGAAATGGGACCGGTGAACCTGGTCGCCATCGAGGAATACGAGGAGACCGAGCAGCGCCATACTTTTCTCACCACGCAGCACGACGATCTGGTCAACGCGAAGACGCAATTGCTCGAAGTCATCAACCGCATCAATTTGCAGACACGGCAGATGTTCACAGAGACGTTTGAGAAGATCCGCGACAATTTTCGCGCGATGTTCACGGAGGTTTTTGGCGGCGGCAAGGCGGACCTGATTTTGGTCGGCGAAGGGGATGCGTTGGAGAGCGGGATTGACATCGTGGCGCGCCCGCCGGGGAAACAATTGCAGACCATTTCGCTGCTGTCCGGCGGCGAGCAGACCATGACGGCGGTGGCGCTGCTGTTTTCGATTTACCAGGTGAAGCCGAGCCCGTTCTGCGTGCTGGACGAATTGGACGCGCCGCTCGACGAGTCGAACATCAACCGGTTCATCCGCGTACTGCAACGGTTCCTTTCGCACTCGCAATTCATCATCATCACGCACAACAAGCGCACCATCGGCATGGCGGATGTGCTTTATGGCGTGACGATGGAGGAGCATGGCATCAGCAAGATCGTCAGCGTGAAATTCCACAAGGCTGACGAACCGACGCTTGACCATAAAGGGACGCCGCTGGTGCCGCCGGCTGCGGGAACGCAAGTCGAGACGGCGGAGGATGCGCCGCACAAGCGCGAGGATACGATGGATATTGCGATGGCGCAGTGAGGGAATGGTTGAGGGTGGCTGTTCGTATGTTATTATTTTGGCAGAATCATGAAAGCACCGTCCGTTAGCTTGCGCGTTGGGGCTTTGGTGGTTTTTGAAACACCTACCTTTCTATATTTCTGGTGGCTCATCGGAACGCGCGACTATTCTATGCCCGCCATTCACTTGCTGTCCTTTATCTGTGGACTAGCCATTTGTACGGTACTGGCGCTTTCTGTATTTTGGCGGGGCCGCGCCGTCCATCGTGTGGTCGCGGTTTGTTGCGGAGTTCCTTTGCTTTTTATGTGGAGTTTGCTGGCTTGGGATTATTTAAAGTAGATGCGACGTGAATTGTGAGCATATATAAGTTGGCGCTGTTGAAAAGTTAGAGCCTTCTTACGTCGGCTCCTCCAATTACGGGTTCAATTCATTTTCAATCGGATGTTGGGCAAAACAAAATTGGTTTTTATTCTGGGGCTGGCGATCGCATTGAGTTGCTTCACCGGCTTTCTGCTGACCCGCGCGGGGAAGCATGCTTCGACGCTGCACCAATTGCCAGATGGGTCGTGGCTTCAATTTGGAGAGGTTTCGTTTACCAACGGGAATCATACGTTTGTCGCCAAACCTTTTGTTGGCTGGCGCGCGAAAGTTTCCAAGGTGCTTCCCCGGAATTGGGCAGCGCAGCTTGGTTGGGCGCGGATGGGCGGATCAATCGGCATCGGGGGCGCGGGCAAGGGCACCAACCTGGCCTTTTCCACCGTTCACGTGGGAAAACCTTTGCCCCAGGCACGCCTGGTTGTAAGCGATGAGCAGGGAAACAGTTTTAGCGCGGGGGGAAACATGGGCGAAATGAGCACCACGGACGGCAAGCAGTCTTTGCAAATCTACGCCTGGGCGCCGCCAGCATTCCCGCGCCGTGGCAAATCGTTGAATCTGCGTTTTTATGAATCAGGCCCGGGGCAGAAGCAACCCGTTGCCGAGTTCATGATTCCCAACCCCGCGGCGGGAAGCTACCCAACGTGGTCCGCCGAAGCCATGCCCGTCACCAAGACGGATGATGATTTGTCAGTGACATTGGAAAACCTCCAGTCGGGATTGAGCAAGGCGGACAAAACCAGGCCGGGCACCAGCAACGAGGCCGTGATTACGCAAGCCAGCCTGCGGTTGGTGCTGGCTGGCCGTGCGACAAATGCGTGGCGGGCAAAAACTGTGGAGATTTCCGACGCCACCGGCAATGATTGGGTTCCCTATCCGTATATGGTTTCCGCCTCGCATGAGAAGGAGATGGATTATATGGCGTTTGACGGCGCGCTTTGGCCGGGCGAATCGGCTTGGAAATTGCGCTTTGAATTTTCGCGGGTCGCGGATTTTGAGCCAGACGAAACTTGCACCTTCACCGGCGTCACAGTTCCCGGCGCGACGCAGATTATTAGTCTCGACAACATCACGAGCATTGCAGGCGCTGAATTGAAACTGATGACCATCAGCGGCGAGAATGCCGAACAACCGGGCAACTTGAAATGGTACACCGTCAAGAACAGGGTGAACATTTCCATCCGCATCAATCCTTTCACTCCCGACCACCGGCTCACGCTTCTCAAAGTCACTGACGAGTCTGGGCGCGAAGCGGAAATTTCCGAGGAACCAGATTGGAATGCGCGTGAACTGGTTTACGCCTTTCAACCGCCTGAGGGCGCAAAACGGTTGAGCTTCACGTTCGCCTTGCACAAGAGCCGGTTCGCCGAATTTGTCGTGAAACCAGAATTCGTCCGCGCGAATTGAAAGTTGCCAATTGAAAAAGGTCTGCATATAACAAAGAGGCACGTTGATCACCAACTAACAAAC
>JAQGPB010000101.1 GCA_028293265.1 Pedosphaera sp.
TCTTCCTTGGCCATCACCGCCAGTTCGGACTCGGCGGGTTCGGTTTGGAGCAGGGCGCGGTTTTCTTCCAGGTCGGCGGAGGCTTTCAAATAAGCGTGGCCGCTGGCGACCAACTCCTTGAGTTGCGAGTATTCCTTGGACAACTCCTGCGCGCGCTGGTTGTTGTCGAAAACTTTCGGATCGCTCAGCGCGGCCTCGACTTCGGCGAGGCGCCGGGCGAACCGGTCAATGTGCGGACGTAGATCCATGGTTAAGCAGCCTGATTTTTTAGTTTTTGATCAGGTGAATGATCTGGCACCCCTCCGGGGTGCGGAATTGTTTGACGCGGCTCCGGGGGTATCGCTGGCGCTCAACCCCCGGCTAATTTCTGGCAGCCCTCCGGGCTGCGGACAACAATTGCCTGTCAATAAATTCAAAGAGAATCAAGCCGCACGCCGGGAGCCCCGTAAAAACAGTCCGCCCGCATGGCGGCAAACCACGCGGGCGGATTGGCAAAGCTGCGCTACTTCTTTTTCTTCTTGGCGGCGGTGGCGGCCTGGGCCGCGGCCGTCTTGGCCAGGCGCTGCTGGAATTTATCCACGCGGCCGGCGGTATCCACGAATTTTTGGGTGCCGGTGTAGAAGGGATGGCAGGCATTGCAAATGCCCAGCAAAATCACCGGTTTGGTCGAACGGGTCTTGATCACGTTGCCGCAGGCGCAGCGGATTTCCGATTCCTGATATTTAGGATGTATGTCAACTTTCATAACAAAGGCTGGACAACCTACCAAAGACGGGGAGTTTGACAAGGGCTAATATTTTGTTTGTCGAAGTCGCCCATCCAGAAGCACATCCCCAAATGCCCAATCTTCCAATTACCGAGGGAATCATCAAATATCGAACGCCAAATTTGAGGGCATCTCCCATTGGAGCCGGGATTTATCCCGGTATTTGGGTGTTTGGGAATTAGAATTACTCTAGCGGTTATTTTTTTGGAGTGAAACAAACCAAGGTGTTGCCTCAAGACCGCCCCAACTCGCGGGATCATGGTTCTCGATGAAGATGTTTCGAAGCGTTTCGTCATAGGGAACCAGCGCGTTCCATAAAACGCCGGGCGAATCTTTCCAGCGCGGATCAGGTTCGCCGCCGTCTATGCGTTGGAATTTCGCCCCGGACATTTGCTGGTTCCACATGAAATCGCGGTTGGTCGCGATCAGCCGGTTGATGTCTTCGCGCGAAAATGCCAGCCCGTGTTCATAGGCTGCGACAATGCCTTCAAGGTCAATCCCATAGTATCCGCCGTTCGGATGCACGCCGACCCAATGCCGGGTCGAGCCATCTGCCTGGTAATCCCACGGGCCGGCGGGTTCCCAGTAATTCCAGATGAAATATTTGCCCTGTTCCCGAGTTTTCATGCGCGAACGCATGAGGCGAAACCAAAGTTCGACGCGCTCCTTATAAACAGGTTTCTGTGTGGCGTCATGCATCGCCAGCAACCAACGGGCGATGTGATTTTGTTTGTTGTCCGGGTTGGAGAAGCCTGCGGTTTTGCGCTGCGCATAACCGTCGGTCCATTTGCCGGATTGCAGATCAAGGCCGAATGCCGGGACGATCCACAAACCGCCTTCTTTCACTTCGCGCCAGCAATTTCGCGAGTTCCACTTTTCGAAAATGCGACCGGCCATTTCCAGGTAAGCGGCGGCCTTTGCGCCCCATTTTTTCTCCAACGCGGGCGTTTTCTGAATCTCACGCGACATCAACACGACCGGGCACAACGCCATCGCTTCACCGAGCAGACTGTCGGAAGAATATTCTTTTGTCGCGCCGCCACCTTCGCCGGTTTTCGGCCAGCCTGGAAAACCGTCCGGCTCTGTCACGGCACGTTTTAGCCAGGCATCGGTCCATTCCACGAGCAGATCGGCCCACTTCGCATCGCCGGTCGCGAGATGTCCATAATAAAAACCATTGAGAAAGGGGCTCATCAGCCAGCCAAGTTCCTCGCCCATTTCCTTGTCGCAATAGCGCGAGCGGCCCGCGTCCTCGATGATTCTTCGTTCCCATCGCGTCAGCCAGTCCTTCGTTTTGGGATTGTCCGGCAACCGGGGCAGATTGGCTGGAGTGTCGCCATAAACTTTGCGGGCGAGCGATACGGTGATAACAGTGGCCAGGGTGATGCCGCCCGTCTGCCTGAGAAACTCGCGCCGGTTCATGGGTTGGGCGTGATTATATCCTGCCGGCGGGACAGGAGCAATGGTGATTGAAGCGCGAAAAATGCCCAAGAAAGCTCCAAGCACCAAGCTCCAACATCCAGAGAAGCACCAAACTTCAACTTCCAAACCACGCGCCGGATTCGGATGATTTGACCGTTGGGAGTTGGTCAGTCGTTGGGTACTTCGTCATTGGGTATTTGGGTATTTCTCCTTCATCCCGCCGGATTTTTCACCATCAACCGGTAACCGATTCCCGATTCTGTCACGAGCAGTTCGGGTTGCGAAGGCGTCTCTTCGATTTTCTCACGCAGGTGGGTCATATAGACGCGCAAGTAATGGGTTTGCGTCTCGTAGTTCGGCCCCCAGACTTCCTTCAAAATCTGGCGGTGGGTCAGCACCTTGCCGGCGTGGCGGACAAACAGTTGCAGCAACGCATATTCTGTGGCGGTCAATTTAATGGGCTTGCCCTTGACCTTCACATTGCGCGCGACCAGGTCCACCTCCAAGTGACCCGTCTGAAACAGCGCCGCATCGGGGGCTGGTTTCGCGTGCCGTTGGGCGACGCGCAGGCGCGCCAATAATTCACCTGTGCCGAAGGGTTTCGTCAGGTAATCATCCGCCCCGTGATCCAGCGCCGCGATTTTGTCGTCCTCGCGGTCGCGCACGGACAACACCACGACCGGCACGCTGCTCCATTCACGGAGCCGCTTGAGCACGGTGACGCCATCTATATCTGGCAAGCCCAGGTCCAGCACCACCACGTCGGGACGCCGTTGCGCGGCCTCGGCCAGCCCTTCCTGGCCGTTCACCGCCTCGAATACCTTGTAGCCGTTTGCTTCGAGGCTGATTTTTAATAGCCGGCGGATTTGGACTTCGTCGTCAATGATCAACACCACCGGGTTCGGTCGTTCCTGGCTCATGGTTTCTCCTCCTGGAATATCGGCGGTTCACTGATGGGCAGAAACAAGGTAAAGGCCGCGCCGCCGGACGGCTGGTTCGCCGCCTGCACGCGCCCGTCCTGCGCCTCGACAAATCCTTTGACGATGGACAAGCCCAGGCCCGTGCCGCCGGTCAACGCGCCGGGGGCGCGGTAGAATTTGTCGAAGATTTTGGGAATGGAATCCGCCGGAATTCCTGGTCCGCGGTCGGAGACGGTCAGGGCCAGCTCGTCGTGATCGAGGCGCGCCGAAAGTTGCACGGGCGTGCCGGCGGGAGTATGGAAGGCCGCGTTAAGCAGCAGATTGACCAGCGCCTGCTCCATCAAGACGAAATCCATCCGCACCAGCGGGATTTCGGGTTTCACCAGGATTTCCAATTTGTGACCGGCCATTTCCCGCTCCACCGATTTGACGGCGACGTTGACGAGATCGCCGACATCGCACCAATCAAGCTTGGGTTTCACATGGCCCGACTCGACGCGGGCGATGTCGAGCAGATTGCCGACGAGCCGGTTAAGCCGCGTCACGGCGACCTTGATTTCGTTAATCAGTGCGTCGGCGAAACCAGGTTGGGCCGACGTTTTTGGATCGCTGAGCGCGCTTGCGGCGCTGGTGATGGCGGCGATGGGCGTGCGCATTTCATGCGAGATGGAATCGAGCAAGGTCTTGCTCAGGCGCTCGGATTCGGCGGCGAGCCGGGCTTGCTGGGCGGCGTCGTGCAGGCGTTGGCGGTCAATCACCAGCCCTGCCTGCCGCACGAACGCTTCGAGCAGGTTGTTTTGTTCGAGATTGGGCTCTCCGTTTTGTGGCAGGCGGACGCCGATGACGCCCAAGGTTCCGCCAGGCGCGCTGAGGGGCAGATACAGCGCCTCCGACAATGGCAGGTTGTCGGTGAACTGTCCGGCGCGCGTGTTATGCTGGAAGACCCACGCGGCCACGCTCAATTCCTTCTCAGACAATTTCAAAGTGCTGCCTTCGCTCGGCTGGTGCGACAGGTGGCCGTTGGGTTCCACCAGCAAAATCGCCGACTCCGCCTTGAACAATTTTCCGATGTGCTTCACGACCGCTTTCACAATTTGCTCCAGCGTGACGGCGTCTGCCAGTTCGCGGGTCAACAGGTACAACGCCGTGGTGCGCTCTTCGCGCTGGCGCTCGGCCTTTTCCTGGCTGCGAAAGCGCGCGCTCAATTGTCCCATCACCACGGCCACGATAAAATACATGACGAGCATCATCACATCCTCGGGTGCCCGGACGTAAAAGGTGAACACCGGCGGGATGAAAAAGAAATCCCAGCACACCGCGCTCAACAAGGCGGCCAGCAGAATCGGCCCGCGCCCGACGAACAACGCGAGGGCCACCACCACCAGCAGAAAATCGAACCCCACCGCGCG
>JAQGPB010000108.1 GCA_028293265.1 Pedosphaera sp.
CATTGGTGTGATCACGCCGTGCGGCACTGACTTGAAGAACAAGTTTATCAGCTTGGAACCGAGCAAGACCGCCCTTGATAATGCTTTGGCGGATGCCCAAAAACACGGCGCGGTGATTGCGTACGGACAGTTCCTCACCAACGTGGTGGATTTCCTCATTGTCGCGTTCTGTATTTTCCTCATGGTCAAGCTGATAAACAAGTTGAAACGGGCTCCCGCCCCGCCGCCGCCCGAACCGACCACCACGGAAAAACTGCTCGCTGAAATACGCGACACGCTGAAAGAACGTAATCAGCGTCCGTAAGTGCAGCATTGAAAATGCGGCCTGGACCGTCTTTGGCGGCGTGATTTGACGCGCCGGCTTCTATTCCCTATTTCCCCATTCTCAACCTCGAGAGTTGGCATTGCTGATGCTATTGAGAAGCCATGGTTATCACAGCGATAATCGTGGGAGTTGGAATGATCATGGAATTATGCATGGTGATCAGGGCTCCTCTCGGCTACCAGGATGAGTCGGGGTTTCATGCCGGCGCTGAAAACGCCAAAGACGAAGAAGCCCGGTTGTGGCTGAACCCAAGCTGACGGTTTGCAAGAACTTACGATTTGCTCCCTCGGTTCCAGTTCTGCGTTGTTAGTAAGTTGGTTGGTTCGTTTGTTGTGTTGACAGGTAAGCTGATTGGTCCGTCTCCGTTTTTCCGGCGGAGCCGGGAAACCGGTCGGCAGATGAGTCCTCCGCTTGGGAAAGCGCTGGCGCGCAAGCGTCAGATTGCCACCTGGGCGGGGGACTCGCTCTTTTGAGGAGGCAACTTGCAGCGTGGTTCGTGTTGCGTATTGCATATTGCGTGAAGATGCAACGTGCGCTTCCGCATTGGAAACGGAACACGCAACCCGCCTTCCCCATCACTCCCTCCCGGCCGCCGCGATGAACGGTTTCAATTCCGCCATCAGCTTGGCGAACAATTCCAGCGACACCTGTTGCGCGCCGTCGCTCCAAGCCTCGGCGGGATTCGGATGCACCTCGATCAGCAACGCGTCCGCGCCCATTGCCACCGAGCCTTTGCACATCGCCAGCACCAGATCCGCGCGGCCCGCTCCCTGGCTGGGATCAATCACGATCGGCGAATGCGATTCCTTTTTGATGATCGGAATCGTGGACAAATCGAGCGTGTTCCGCGTGTAAGTCTCGAACGTGCGGATGCCGCGCTCGCAGAACAGCAGGTTCGGGTTGTTGTTGGACAACACGTACTCGCCGGCCAGCAGCCATTCCTCGATGCGCATGGAAAGCCCGCGCTTGAGCAAAACCGGCTTGCCGGTCTTGGCTGCGGCGATGAGCAACTGGAAATTCTGCGAATTGCGCGCGCCAATCTGGATGATGTCCGTGAACTCGGCAACCATCTCCGCATGATCCTCGGAAAGCAGCTCGGTGATGATGGCCAGACCCGTTTCGCGCCGCGCCTTGTCGAGCAGCTTGAGCCCCTTCAAACCCAGCCCTTGAAATTCGTAGGGCGAAGTGCGCGGTTTGAAAGCGCCGCCGCGCAAAATCGTCGCACCGGCAGCCTTCACCGCATGGGCGGTGGTGAGCAATTGTTTTTCACCTTCCACGGAGCAGGGACCCGCCATGACCTGAAATTTTTTCCCGCCAATGATGTTGCCGCGGACGTTGACGCTCGAATTGCTTGGGTGCGCCTCGCGGCTCACCAACTTGTAGCGCTTTTGCACCGGCATCACGCTCTCGACCGCCTGCGGAAACAGCGCCGGCAAGCTTTCGAGGGTGGCATGGGTCAATTCGTCGCCAATCGCGCCGATGACCGTGCGGGCGACGCCGCGCATGATGTGCGGCTTGTAACCGAGCTTCTTGATTTCGCGGACGACGGCCGACTCCTCCTTTTTGGAGAGTTTAGGTTTGAGGACAATGATCATATATGCACCTGGACTGGATTTGCCGGGGTCACCACACAAGCACCGCAGGTGGCGACCTGCGGCTGGGTTGGGGGTTCTCGGTCTAGCGCAGCCGCACACGCCAGCTCGACGGGCTGAAATAATACCAGCCCGCAAAGCCGCTGCTAAAGTAATAGCTGCCTAAACTCATTCCTCACCACCCTGCCAAAAACCAGCGGCGGCGTCAAGGCTCGGGCCAACAATCAATGATCCCAATGAGTGGGCTGTGTCTTCGGCGGCGTGGCACTTTCAGGATAAACGAGATAAACCGTGTTCTTCGATTTTTTCCAGGCGGCGATGACGCGTTCGCGCGGATAGACGCGCCGGGCACGGACATTCTTTTTCACCGAGACGCCGGGATCGTTTGCGACCATGTCGCCCTGGTCCGTGAAGCCGACGCAGACAATCAGATGGCCGTTGTCCGGGCCGCTGTGGCGATCATTGGTGAGATAGGAGGAAACGGAAATGATCGGCGGAATTCCGGCGGCAATCCAGTCTTCCAATTCCGTGATGTCATCCAGCCGCGTCACATAGGCACGCATGCCAGTGAAACCGCCGGCATAAGCGGTGTTGAACGGCCAGTTGCCGGTGCCGTCCAGGTTCGCATCGTTGATGGCCGCCGCGACTTCCGGGACCGTATGGTTCAACTCCGGCCGATGCAGCGTGTCGCTCCAATATGCCAGCACCATGGATAACGACGTGGGACTGCACCAGCCGCCACCACCTTCATATTCAGCCTGCCGCCGTTCCGGCACTTCGATGGTCTTGCCCCAGGCCGCTTTGTTGGGTTCGCGCGGAACCGTCTGCACCTGGCTGTCGCAAAACGAAAGCCCCAGAAATTTGATCATCGCGGGCTTCGCGTTTTCGGCATTGCCCAGCGTGAGACGGAGCTGCACTTTGCCGCCGTGCCGGGCGAGGATGAGCGTGTCGGTTGATACTGTGCCATCGGCATCGCGCTGGCGGCCCACGCTTTCGCGGGGATGCTTGGCCGGATCGTCCGACCACGTATCCAGCGTGTAATATTTGGTCGTGCGGTCCGGATAAACCGCGCGCGCCTCCACTTTCAGATAAACGCCGGGCGTAACATTCCAAGAGGCCACCAGTTCATCCCACGCGATGGGCACGCTGAATTCTGGCGAAGTCAGGACCGTCTCTCCCGCTGTCGCGCCTTGTCGGCTGTCAAATTTGGAAGAATCGCACGGCATAAAAAAGCAACGGTCGCGCTCGGCTTGAACTGTGGATTGTGGTTGTGCGGCACAACTTCCGGCCAGCAAGGCAGCCATCACCGGTAGCAGGGCGCAAAATGGGATACGCATAGTTTTAACAGGTCAGCTTCACCGGGAACGAAGTTTAAACAGAATCCAGCGAATGGAAAAGGGAATGTTTGGCCACCTTTGATATCCATGGCGGAAGAGAGGCATTTCTCCAATTGACTTCTCCAAACCAATGGCGCAACTACGAGCAGGGAATTTAATCCGGCATTCCCGAGCGCAAATAAAACAAAGATGCCCAAAGCCGTCCGGTTTCGCCTTTGCCAATCAAGTCCGCCGGAGTGCGTCCTTCGAATTCCTCCATTTCCATCAGCAGCCACGGACCGATTTCTTCGGGTTCCATGAGCTGTCCGAGTTCGTGGCAGACACTCTCAATTTCACGCAGTTTGGACGCGTAAACCGGGCTGATTTTGTCGCCCGCTTCCCAGTTGACGAGCGCGCGGTCGGAGGCGTTCATGACGCGCGCGAGCTGGCTGCGGCTCCATCCCAATGTGGTGCGGAGTTTGGCCAGGGCCGCCCGGTCGGACCGTTGGGCGTGGGCATCTGCCGGTTGCAATTCGTGATTGATTTCACGAAGCCTGGCCACAAGCTCGTTGCGTTCCTTTTCCAAGCTTTGCTTTGGCCGGGTCGCTCTCGCCGGACGTTCTTTGATCGCCACGCTCATAACCAGAGCATTCCTCAGATTATGAAATATTTCAAGAAATATTTCAATAAAGCGGTTTTAAGCTCGGGGCGCCCAGCACTTCAGATTCCGTCAGGTTTCGCGGGAAAATAATGATGTTTCTGCTTCCCGGCGAGGCTTGGGACGGAGTAATGAGGCCGGAAAAGCGGAGTCCATGGGCCGCTCGACCGATGGCCTGCGAGATGGCTTCACGACGATCTTGAATCGCCCGCCAATGGATTTTTTCGGCTTCGAAAAAAGGGCTGATGGCGGTCGCAACTTCAGTATTGGTCGTATCCAGCATATTAAGAACTTTTACCTTCACCCAGGCCATGACCATCGGCAGGGATTTATGGTCAGCAAGTTTCAATCGCCTTCCGCGTGCCAGAAATTCCTGCAGCGCGGCTTCGGCCGTTTCGCACAAATAAACCGCCGGAAAAGAGTTTTTGGGATTCCAACGTCCGCCATGAATTTGACTGCCCAATCCGGAAACAATCTGATTGGCAAATTTTGGCTCTATGCAGCGATAACAAACTGCGGAAAACGGCCGGCCTTTTTTGAAGACCGTCTTAAGCGCCTGTTTTATTTCATCAAACTTTGGGTGTGCTTTGACAGCCATGGTCGCAGCCTTGTGTTTTCCGGATATTCTTTCGGGCGAGAATATCTGCGACCGCATGAAAGTAAAGGCGGGTTGTTTGGATATTGCCTCACAGGCGAAATTTTGAAACAATGCCCGGATAGCCAATTGTTGGATTCTGTTTTGAGTTTAATTTTATGAAATCTCACATTCACATATTTGCCCTCGCGGGGCTGCTCGCTGGCGGCTTGGCGCTTTCTTCTTGCAAGACCGCCTCGGAAGCTCCTGCCGGGCCGAACCAACTGACCGCGCGGGAAAAACAGCGGGGTTGGAAACTGCTCTTTGACGGCCAATCGCTCGCGGGCTGGCGCAGTTACGGCAAGCCCGGCGCCCCGAGCCACGGCTGGGAGGTCAAAGACG
>JAQGPB010000129.1 GCA_028293265.1 Pedosphaera sp.
TGATCCAACTTGTTTGGAAGAATCACCGCTTTCCTTGGCTTTGCGTTTTGCTTCCTGCCATGGCTCCGGCTCATGAACAAGCCAGGGGATAAAAAGCGCGAGAACAGCCGGAAGCGCCCCGACGAAGAAAATGCATCTCCAGCCAGCATAACCGCCGTAAAAATCCGCCTGACTGGGATGAATCCAACTGCTTAGCAGCGATCCCGAAATGTTCCCCAACGCAGAGAGTGCCTGCATGGCGCCCAGCGCCAGAGGCCGAACCCGGCCTGGGACGCTTTCTGCCAGCAAAGTTGTCGCCGCGCCGAACATGCCGCCAATTCCGAGCCCGCCCAAAAAACGATAAAATAAAAACTCATGGAACGTGTGGGCAAAGCCGGTCAGGCCGGAAAAAACTGTGTATGCGAGGAGGGTCGCGACCATCGTTTTTACGCGGCCCCATTTATCGCTCATCATCCCGAATAGAATGCCTCCTGTCGCCCACCCGATCATCAATATGGCCGTTGCCAACATGACGGCATTTTTGATGGCGACGTCCGCCGTACCCGCTCCCAACAACTCTCGCATTGCCGGTTCCCGTGCCAAGGTGAAAATCCGCTGGCCCATGCAGTCGAAGAGCCAGCCGGCAGCGGCGATCAGGAATACCAGCCAGTGATAGCCAGTCAGGCCGGCGAAGGGTGAACCTTGGGGAATTGCCGCGGTTTGGGAACCGCCGGGCCGATTTTCTGTGGGCGTGGGCACGCAGGAGTTTTCAGGAAGATTTGTTACTCTGTCAAGCCGCCCTTTCCTACTTTGCCAGGTTCAGGCAGACCAGATGGTCTTCGCTGCGGAGGTAGAGTTTTTTATTGGACAGCACCGGGGCGGCCCAGCAGGGATGATGCAATTGCGGTACTTGAAAGCGGCAGATTTCCTCCGATTGTTTTGGCGTGGGATGGAAGAGGCCGAGGATGCCGCCTTCGCCGAGCACGATCCATTTTCCGTCCGCGAGGATGCCGGACCCGCGGCCGTACACGCCGGGAGTGCGAGTGCTGTGCGGCGGCCAGCTTTCGTCAACGTCCCACATCAGGTTACCGGTCTTGAATTCGACGCAGCGCATCCGCGCATCGGGTTCGTTGCGTCCGCTGAAGGCGTAAAGATAACCATCCAGATAAATTGGCGTGGTCCAATGGAGTTCGAGCGCGGTGCCGCGCCAGATTTCCTCGACGCCTTTGTTGTCGGGTTTTACGCGCAGCAAGACTGAGCCGACTTTGTAATAGGCCGCGGAAATGAAAATGCAATCATCCACCACGACCGGGCTCATGGCGTTCACCGAATCATTGGCGCGCGAGCGAAACCAGAAGCTGAAATTGACTTCGCCAGTCTTGGGGTCGAGCGAAACCAATCCCTGGCGCGTCAGGCAGAGCACCTGCCGTTTTCCGTGAATGGTCACAGCCACCGGTGTCGAATAGCTGGCCTGTTTTTCCCAAGATTGCCAGCGGACGGTTTGTTCGCCGGGCCAGCCGGTCATCGGCACGCCTTCCCAATTCGGCTTGCCGACGCTTTCCCAGACGGTTTTGCCGGTTTTGGCATTGAAGGCGACCATGCCGGAATTTGGCTGCCCGCCGACCATCACCAGCAACAGATCGCCTTCGAGAACCGGCGTGCTGCCGACGCCGAAAAAGGCGTTTGGCACGCTGAAATCAAGCCCGGTGTCGCGTTGCCAGACTTTTTCGCCGTTCTCCAGTTTCAGGCAGGTCAAGATTCCCTCGGCCCCCAAGGTGTAACAGAAATTGGAAGTGAGCAGGGGAGTGCAGCGGGGACCGTTGTTGTAACCGTACGGGTCTTGGAAGTGACTGGGATAATTGTAATGCCAGAGCGATTTGCCAGTCGCCGCATCCAGGCATTCCACGATCTCCTCGTCACCGAGGCGATGGTGGAAAACGAGTTGATGGCCAAGGACGGACGGCGCGCCGTAACCGGTGCCGATGCTTTTCTCCCAAACGAGCGGCGGGCCATTGGTCGGCCATTTATCGAGCAGGC
Source organism: Pedosphaera sp. (assembly GCA_028293265.1). The sequence goes on from JAQGPB010000129.1 coordinate 2,017, forward strand.
CGGTTTCATCGGAAATTCCGTTGGCATGTGGGCCGAGCAATTGCGGCCAATCGGTGCCGGGGTTTTCGGCGGCTGTGAGGGTGAAGGCGAATGCGAGCAGGAGTGCACAGGTGAATACGGCGAGACGGGCCATGCGAAAGCGGCAGGGGACTGCCGTACTCCAAGATGCTGGCGCACCAGCGTGAGTGCCAGCCGCGTTATCACGACAAAAGGATGTGGAGACGGTGGTCGTTCCCGCGTAAATACGGGCACCGACAGCCGCCGCCACATCGCTCCCACTGCGCGCATTGCGGCGCGCGTTCATTTCGCTTTCCTCCCTGGCAATCCCGGCGGCGCGGCAAGCGCACAGCCCGGGCAAGACCGGTTGTATTTCATTATTTACTTCACTCGCTCATCCGCTGATTTGCCCGCGCGAGCGCAAACCTGTCCTTTCATTCCATACAAGCTATTATATGAGAACAGTAGTCAGACAGGAAAGTTGCGAAAGCGTTTGGAAATATTTCGCGGTATTTTTATAACCGCAAGAATATCTTCCGACGGTAGAGGAAATGCAGGAACCAGAAGGTGAGCACCAATCCAACGATGGCCGTGACCAGACTGCCAAGACCCGGCGTCAGATTGTTCAAGTAACTTTGGACATCGCCACCGGTCAGCCGGAGTGAGAGGCGGGGAAAGCTGACGATGAAGCCGTGAAGGAAATAGATGGTGATGGAGTTCATGCCCATCCAGACGAACGGCCGGCACCAGAATTGAAATTTCAAAACGTCCACCATGAGAAAGAAAATGCCCAGCAGAATCGCGCTATAGCCGCCCGCCACCAGCACATAGGATGAGGTCCAGATTTTTTTGATGATCGGGAATTGGGTGCCCCACAAATACCCGAGCAACACGCCGCCCACGCCGAATGAAATCAGGTAAATCACCTTTCTCGAATCGCACACCTTCGCGCTTTTCAACAGCAGCCCGGCAAAGATGCCCAGGAGGCAGGTGACGACGGCGGGCATAGTGCTCAAAAAACCTTCGGGATCGTAGGTGCCGTCCCATTTTTTGCCGGGCAGATATTTTTGGTCGAGATAGTCGGTCAGGTTCACACCTTGAATGTAGGAGCCGTGGATCATGGTGGTGCTGGCCATGTTCAGGTCCGCGACCTTGGGATAATTTTCCTTGGTAATCACCTGGTCGCCGCCCGGTGTGGGTCGGACATCCGGGAACGGCACAAAAGCGAGCAGCGCCCAATAGCTCAACAGCAAAGTGGCGGCGATCACCACGATGGCGCGGGGCTTGAAAAAACAGAAAATCAGGCTGCCGAAAAGATAACATAACGCGATGCGGTTCAGCACGCCCAGCAAACGGATGTCCGGCCAGGAATTGGAGAAGCCGCCCGAATAAATCAGCGCGAGGACAAACAAAAAGACGAAGCGGCGGACAATGCGCTTCACGGCTCCGACGCGGCCTTCCTGCTGGATGATTTTTGTCAGCGAAAAAACCACCGAGACGCCCATGAGGAAGACGAAGAGCG
>JAQGPB010000237.1 GCA_028293265.1 Pedosphaera sp.
GCCGTGACGGCCAACGGCGAGTTGCTGGTGTGCGAACCGGCCAAAATTTTGCCGCTCGCCCAGCGTTTTGTCCTTTTCTGACGCATGTTCGAGCGAACTCAAATTAAGTCCGCCATCGCCATGCCGGATGATGGTGATGCCACTGAGTCTGTTACCAAAGGGTGGCTTTTGTGGCAGCTCGCAGATTCCGCCTTTCCCACCGGCGGCTTTGCGCATTCCAGCGGGCTCGAAGCCGCCTGGCAGCATGGCGAATTGCGCAACGCCGCCGAACTCAAAAGTTTTATCGAGGCGAGTTTGGAACAGTTCGGACATGCTTCGCTTCCGTTCATGCTCGCCGCGTTTGACGAACCGGAGCGGCTTCCGGAGCTTGACCGTTTGAGCGAATGCTTTATCTCCAACCATGTCGCCAACCGTGCGAGTCGCCTTCAAGGACAGGCGCTGCTGGCCTCAGCCGAACGCATCTTCAAATTGCCCGCCCTGCAAAATCTCCGCCAATCCACGACTCAACGACCGTCCTATTCCCATCTCAGCCCGATTTTCGGCGTTGTGGTTCGTGCGCTCGGTGTGGGGCGCGTGCATGCATCGCAACTTTACTTTTTTCTCCATCTGCGCGGACTGGCTGCCAGCGCCGTTCGACTGGGAATTGTCGGCCCCATGGAAGCGCAATCTCTTCAACACCGCTGCTCGCCGCGTGCCGGGGAAATTCTTGACCGTTGCCAGCATCTCGGGGTGGAAGAGATTGCGCAGACAGCTCCCTTGCTCGAAATCTGGCAAGGTGCGCAGGACAGGTTGTATTCGCGGTTGTTTCAAAGCTGAACATTTTGACCGCGTGAATTTGAAAATGATGTCGTAATTGATGCTATGAGTGCGAATCACCATCACCACGGGCCGAGCGGCCATACCCATGAACACCTGGATCATCCGGGCCACTTTGGAGATCGCGAAGCACCGCTGGCACGTGATTTCCGTCAGCGGGCCTTCACCGTGGGCGTCGGCGGCCCAGTGGGCAGCGGCAAAACGGCACTCATGCTCGCGCTCTGCCAGAAGTTGCGCGACAAAATGAACATCGCCGCCGTGACGAATGATATTTTCACCAAGGAGGACGGAGAATTTCTCATCCGCAACCAGGCTCTGGATGCCGCGCGCATCCGGGCGGTGGAAACGGGCGGCTGCCCGCACGCGGCGATCCGCGAAGATATTTCGGCGAACCTGCTCGCGTTGGAAGAACTTCAGCGCCTCTTTGGCACGGAATTGCTGCTCCTCGAATCAGGCGGCGACAATCTTGCCGCGCACTTCAGCCGTGAGCTGGCCGATTTCACCGTCTATGTCATTGACGTTTCCGGCGGTGACAAAATTCCGCGCAAAGGCGGTCCCGGCATCACGCAATCCGATCTGCTGGTCATCAACAAGACCGATCTGGCTGCGGCAGTTGGTGCCGATTTGGGCGTGATGGAACGCGATGCGCGTCTCATGCGCGGCGACGGGCCGGTCGTTTTCGCGCAGGTCAAACACGGTGCGGGTGTCGAGGCCATCCTTGGTGAAATCCTCCACGCTTGGAAACACGCCACTTCTGTCCCGCACGTTCATTGATTTAAGCAAACGCCAGCCGCATTGAATTGTTGCAACAATTCAATCATGGCCGGGAGCGTCGGTGATTTTCATAATGCCGGTTTCTCCTTATGCCACACCGTGCTTTGTTCGTAAGCATGGGCGATTTTCAAAATTGTTTCTTCACCAAAAGGTTTGCCCAAGAGTTGCAGGCCGACGGGCAGTTTCGGGTTCGCGGTGAAGCCGCAGGGGAGGCTCAGGCCGCAGATGCCGGCGAGGTTGCAGGAGATGGTGAAGATGTCCGAGAGATACATTTGCAGCGGGTCGTCGGATTTTGCGCCGATCTTGAAGGCGGCGGTGGGCGAGGTGGGGGTGACGATGGCGTCCACTTTCTCAAAGGCTTTCAGAAAATCCTGGCGGATGAGGGTGCGAACTTTTTGAGCGCGCAAATAATAGGCGTCGTAATAGCCGCTGCTCAAAACATAGGTGCCAAGGATGATGCGGCGCTTCACTTCAGCGCCGAAGCCCGCGCCGCGGGTGTTGCTGTAAAGCGCAATCGGATCATTGCCCTCGACGCGCGCGCCGTAACGGATGCCATCGAAGCGCGCGAGATTGGCAGACGCTTCCGCCGTGGCGACGATGTAATACGTGGCCACAGCGTAATCCGTGTGGGGCAACGAAATTTCCACGACTTCAGCGCCAAGTTTTTGCAGCTGCTTCACGGCGGCTTGGACGGCGGCGTTCACTTCGGGATCGAGGCCGCCGATCATGTATTCCTTGGGCAGGCCGAGTTTCAGGCCCTTGATTTCGCCCGTCAGGCCGGCGGCGTAATGCGGAACGGGGTGGGGAATGCTGGTTGAATCGCGCGGATCGAGGCCGCTCATCACTTCCAGCAACGTGGCCGAGTCGCGCACGTCTTTCGTGAACGGCCCGATCTGGTCGAGCGACGAGGCAAACGCCGTGAGTCCGTAACGGGAGATGCGCCCGTAGGTCGGCTTAAGCCCGACGCAACCGCAGAGCGCGGCGGGCTGGCGGATGGAACCGCCGGTATCGGTGCCCAACGAAGCGATGCATTCATCCGCCGCGACCGCCGCCGCCGAACCGCCGGAGGAACCGCCCGGAATGCGCGTGGTGTCCCACGGATTATGCGTCACACCGAAGGCGGAATTCTCGGTCGAACTGCCCATGGCGAATTCGTCCATGTTCAACCGGCCAAAAATAATCGCGCCCGCCGCGCGGAGCTTCGCAATGGCCGTGGCGTCGTAAGGTGAAACGTAATTGCCGAGAATTTTGGAAGCGCAACCGAGCGGATGGCCCTTTACCGCGAGGACGTCCTTGATGGCCACGGGCACGCCGAGCAAAGGTTGCTGGGCAAGGGTTGCGCCGGACGCCAGCACCTTGTCCGCCGCATCGGCCTGTGCGAGCGCGTCATTGACGTCGTAGCTCAGGAAAGCGTGAATCTGGCCGTCAACGCGCTTGATTTGATCGAGGCACGCCTGCGTGATTTCGCGGGCGGAGATTTCGCGCCGGGCGAGCCGGGCGGTGAGTTCGGAAATGGTGGATTGGTTCAGCATGGGAAATTTCAAATTATTTTTTGGCAAGGACAAACAGAATTGCTCCGAGCCCAATGATAACAAGTCCAATCCAAATATTGACAAAAAGAGCGCAAATGATTCCTCCGATAATCAGAAAACCTCCGAGGAATGAGGCTCCTTTATTCGTTACTGGATTCAACCCTCTTTTGTGCTTAGGGAGCGAGTCGTCATCGGAACGTCCCGATTTCCGAACCCATCCCACAACCGACGTTCCGCATTGGGAACATGGTGTTGTAGCGTTTGGCTCAACATTATTTATTGCGCCACATTTTGGACATGTAATTTGCAGGAGCACGTTGGAAAGTTTACTCCACAATCTTCGGCACCAGGAACAGGCCATTGGCCTTGGCGGGAGCATTGCGCAGCGCCTCCTCGGTCGGCAACGAAGGCTGCACCTCATCGGGTCGCACGACATTGATCAGCGGCACCGCGTGGGCGGTTGGCTCGACCTGGCTGACATCGAGTTCCCTCAATTTTTCGATGTAGCCGAGGATGTTGCCGAGTTGCGCGCCGATTTTTTGTTCCTCGGCGGGCGAAAGGGAAATCCGCGCGAGGTGGGCGACATATTTGACATCAATTTCCATGGATGAAGCTTAAGGTGCAAAGTTTAAGGTTTAAAGTTCAAAGTAAGCTGGAGCAGGCGCAGCCCGGTAGCGCAGATTTTCAATCTGCTGTATCGCAGGTTTGCAACCTGCAGACGCCGCGATCTTGCAAAGATTACCACCCCAGCCTGTAAATTTGGCGCGCTTGCCAACTGCAAGTCGGCGATACGGCAGATTGAAAATCTGCGCTACGATGCGGGCTCACTCCTCGTCGAACTTGCGGTTGAGCAGGGTTTCGATTTCGGTCAGGGCGTCGGAGGCGTCATGCCCCTCGGCATGGACGATCAATTTGCTCCCCGGCCCGGCGGCCAGCATCATCAGGCCCATGATGCTCTTGCCGTTGACCTTTTCCCCGTCTTTTTCCACGAAGATGTTGGAGGTGAAGCGGTTGGCAATCTTCACGAACATGGCGGCGGGGCGCGCGTGTATGCCGAGCTTGTTGGACACGACAAACTCCCTGGTCATCATCCAGCTTCCATCCGCCATTTTTTTTGCACTCATCGGTCCTTACTGAATATCTACCTGAGGTTGCGGTTTTATGCCATCCAATTTTTCACAGCTTGTTCGAGCTCGCCATCTTGGCGATCAGCCGGTCGTTGAATTCCTTGGCCGGGTTGTAGCCCGAGGCCTTCAATTTCGTCTGGAAAGCCGCCACTTCAATCAACCGCGCCAGATCGCGCCCCGGCCGCACGGGTATTGTGATGTGGGGAATGTCCACGTCGAGGATTTTCACATACTCCTCGTCCATGCCCACGCGGTCCACGTCGGGTACCTCGCTCCAGGTCTTCAAGGTGATCACCAAGTCCACCTGTTTCTCGCGCCGGATGCTTTTGACGCCGAACATGGCGGCGACATTGACGATGCCGATGCCGCGCACTTCCATGTGGTTGCGGGTGAGTTCCGCGCTGGTGCCGATGACCTCGCGGCCATCCACCAGCGTGACTTTCGTGATGTCATCGGCGACCAGGCTGTAGCCGCGCTCGATCAATGCCAGCACGCTTTCGCTTTTGCCGATGCCGCTTTCGCCGCGGATGATGACGCCCACGCCCAAAATATCCACCATGCTGCCCATCTCGGTGCCGTGCGGCGCGAACATCATCTCCAGCGACAGTGTGGCCAGGTTGATGAACTTCATCGTGATCAGCGGGCATTGGAAAATCGGCACGTCCGCCGCCTCGGCCGCTTTCAAAAACAATTTGTCCGGGTGCAGGTTGCGGCTGAAGACGAGGCACGGAATTTTGTAGGAAAACAGGGTGGCGTAACGCCGCTCGCGTTCCTCGTGCGAAAGGGACTTGAGAAAATAGGCCTCGGCATTGCCGATGGCCTGCACGCGTTTGTTGGCGAAATAGCGGGTGAATCCGGTCAGCACGAGGCCGGGACGGTTCACGGTCGGTTCGCGGATGATGCGCTTGAGGCCGTTCGCGCCCGCCACCAGCTTCAGCTCCAGCGCGCCAGCTTGTTCCGTGTAAAACCGCTCTACTGTGACGACATCGCGTTGCACAGCCAACATTCTAATGCCGTTGCCAGCGGGAAACCAGCAGCAAATTTCAGTTCCAAAAGGCGGGGGCGCATCAGGGCGTACCACCCGAATGGCATGGGAGCCACGCCGCCTTCAGCGGAGCGCGGGTCTGTGACCCGCAGCAACGTCCGAAAGCCAGGACGTCCTGGACTGGTTCCGACGCGTTCGTCGTCACCCAGTTGCTGCGGGTCACAGACCCGCGCTCCGTCTGAATGGTTGCTCGCCGGGTGGTAACGTCCAGGGCGTGTTGCCCAAATCCCGGAGTGCGGCCGTCCCGGCCGCAGCAACGTGAAAATTTGCAAGCATCCTCGCATTCACGAAGCTCATTCGCCCGGCTGCGACCTCTTTTTTCATTTTGTTGATTTG
>JAQGPB010000260.1 GCA_028293265.1 Pedosphaera sp.
ATATTTGGTGCTTTGGATTTGGTCATTCCCTGGGTATTTGCTCTACAGTTTTTTTTTCATCAGCCGCATCACACTATCACCATGCTTGAGAACTTTGATTTCCTGCCAAGGGGGCGGAATTTCCAGCGTGTCGCGTTTGGTATGGCCCAGGACGAATAAACCGTCCGCGCCCAGCACCTGGCCGAGATGGCCGTCATCCAGCAATCGTTGCGCCAGCGAGCGCGAGCGTTGCCCGACGTTTTTTTCGCCGTACGGCGGATCGGCCAGCACCAGATCGAACTGTTCATTCTTCGCCGCCAATTGGGCCAGCGCGGTGAACACATCTTGGACCCGCACATCCAAGCTTGCGGGGTCAAGCGCCGCCGCATCGAGATTGTGATGGATGGCTTGCGCGTGGCGCTGGGCTTTTTCCACGCAGACTGCCCGGACCGCGCCGCGGCTCAAACTTTCCAGGCTTAATGCGCCGGTGCCGGCAAACAATTCCAACACCCGCGCGCCCACCACCCGCCCGCCGAGGCTGTTGAAAATCGCCTGTTTCACCAGATCCGGTGTGGGCCGCACGTCAAAGCCTTTTGGCACCTTCAAAATCCGGCCCGAAACTTTCCCACCTGTAATTCGCATCCAATCATTAAGCCATCGTTTTGCCAATTAGGGAATCAGGAAATCAGGAATGGATGAACGTGCAGGGCTTTCGATTCCGCACCCAGGCACCGGGAAACACCCCATGGTTCGGTCATTCCTTTCGTCTTACGTTCTCACGTAGCAAAGGAAAACAACATCAATCAAATTCATTATGCAAATCAACCTCAAGCAATTGTTACTTGCGGCCGTTCTCGGCACCGCTCTCGCAACCACCGGCTGTCACACGGAAGGCCGGACGGCAGGAACTTATATTGACGACCGGATGGTCAGCTCCAAGGTGAAGGGTGCGCTGAACGATTCACCGGTGTACAAATACCCGAATGTGGATGTTTCGACTTTCAACGGCACCGTGCAGTTGAATGGTTTCGTGACCAGCCAGGTTCAGAAGGACCAGGCCGCGCAGATTGCGTCCCAAGTCCAGGGTGTGAAACAATTGGTGAACAATATCACGGTCCAACCTTCGCCCGCCATGAGCCCGACGGGCCGGAACCAGGGCGCGACTTATCCCAACAATGGGGCGCCGACGCAGACCACTCCGACATCCCCACAGCAACCACAGCAGTAGGAGACCCGACTCGAGCCAGCGAAAGCAATGTGAAGCCGCTCCAATAAAGGCGGCTTCATTTTTTTCGGCGCATCGCCACATCCAGCCCGGCTTTGAACATCAAATTTCAAGCCTCGCCTGCCTTCGGACATTTCGCCGGATTGATCCATTGCGCATTTTCCTTCGGTTCGATGCGACTGCCGAACCGGCAGGCGTACGCCTGCGTCAACTCCGCGCCAAAATACAAAATCTGCGCCGAATAATAGACCCACAACAGCACGATGATCGCCGAGCCTGCCGCGCCGTAAGCCGAGACGACCGTGCTCCGCCCCAGATACATTCCGATCAGGAATTTCCCGGCCGTGAACAACAGCGCCGTGATCGTCGCGCCGACCCAGACATCCCTCCAGGCGATTTTGGCATCTGGCAACACCTTGAAAATCAGCGCGAACAAAAGCGTGACCACCCCCAGCGACACCAAGGTGTTTACCACCCGCCAGCTCCCGACCGCTCCCGGCAGCAGGCCGCCAAAATATTTGTCGGCGGCCTCCAAGCCCGCGTTCACCAGCAGCGATACCAACAATAAAAATCCGATCCCCACAATCAACGCAAAAGAGAGCAGCCGGTTCTTGATGAACCCGCGCCATCCCTGCCCCGGCTTTTCCTCGACGCCCCACACCAGGTTCAGCGCATCCTGCAATTCCATGAACACGCCCGTCGCCGTGATCAGCAGGGTGCCGATGGCGATGGCGCTGGCCACCAGGCCATTCGAGTGCTGCTGGGGGTTTACCAAAATGCTTTCCAAGGCCTTTGCCCCCTGGTCGCCCAGCAAGGCGCTGATCTCCGTAAATATCTCCGTCCGCGCCGAGGCTGCGCTCACCCAGAGGCTTACGATGAAGAGGACGATCACGAACAGCGGCGGCAGCGCGAGCACCGTGTAAAATGCCAGTGATGCGCCGAGGCGTTGGGCACGATCCGCAAACCATGCGTTCACCGCCGCCTTTAACAGGTCCCAAAACTCCTTTAACCTTAACCGTTTTGCCATGCCATAGCGTATCATCGAACGCCCTGCCGATGGCCGGGGCATTCGCCCCATTCACCTCAGCAGCATGAAATCGCGCGGCCCCGCGCTAAATGTTTTTGCCCGAATCCAACCACCCTTACCGCTTTCGATGGCCATTCACCAGTTCAGCCGCGATTTCTTTCGCGTCGTAAATCTTATTCAACGCCTCGACAATGGCCGCGGAATCCACGGAGGTCGCGCGGGCTTGTTTGTCGCTGTAAGCGTAGTCCAACGGCAGGCTTTGTAAGTTGCCGTCGAAGATAATGCCGACAAATTCACCCGCGCGGTTCACCACCGGACTGCCCGAGTTGCCGCCGATGATGTCGTCGGTGCTCACAAAATTGTACGGCGTCTTCAGATCGAGCCGCGACTTGTGCTTCTCCCAGACCGGCGGCAAATCGAACGGCGGACGGTTTTTCATTTCTTGCGCGCGTTCATACAGCCCGCCCAGGGTGGTGAAGGCCGGGACTAGTTTGCCATCTTCTTCGTAGCCCTTGACCGTGCCAAACGCGAGCCGGAGGGTGAACGTGGCATCGGGATAACCGGTGGTGCCGAGCAAGGTATTGCGGGCGCGAGCAATCGCCGCGTGGGCCTGTTGTTTTGCTTCGTCCTGTTCTTCGGATACTTTGCGCAAGGCGCGGGCCTCGCCGTCCACCATGCGCGCCAATTCAATCATCGGATCATTTGCGGCCGCAATCGCGCTCGCGCCACCGTGATAAAGTTGCTTGCGGAACGCCGCGTCGCGCACTTTCGTGCCGTTGATCAGTTCCACCGCGCGTTCGTGCGGTGATTTGCCGGCCAGCACCTGCTTCACCAGCGTGTCATCCCCACCCAGCTTCGTGGCGAAATAGGTCAGCGAATCGGTAAGCGTGAGAACCTCCAGATCGGTGTAGATCGGCTTGTCCGACAAGAGCGCCAGTTCAAGCGACACCTTGCCGGAATCGGAAAATTCGCGCAGGCGCTCGCCGTTGGGCTTGGGCTGCTCGTCGCCCGCGCGGAGCAATGTGCGCGCATTGCGGAAACTCTCGCAGTTGAAGGCCGAGCCGCCCTCCAGCAACGAATGCCGGACGGACTGCGCCGCCAAAATTTTGGTGGCCTCGGCAATTTTATCATAGGCCGCGAGCGCATCGGCGAAATCCGGATTTCCGGCAAGTCGCGAGCGAAATTCTTCCTCCGACTTCGCTTACGGGCCCATCAATTCCGGGTCGAGCAGGCCCGCGAGCCGGCCATCATTGGCTTTGCGCGAGTTTTGCACGCCGAAGAAAACCTTGCGCGCGCGCCGGGCATTTTCCTCGCTGCGTTCGCTCCAGTTGGCGAGGAGG
>JAQGPB010000278.1 GCA_028293265.1 Pedosphaera sp.
CTGGTGATGAACCGCTATGTGAGCGCCGCGGAAGAGGCGCTGAGTTTTTCCGCCTGCGATGTTGTGCTGCTCCCTTACATCAATCATTTTGGGGCGAGCGGCGTGCTGGGGCAAGCGGTGGGCGCGCGGAAGCCGGTGATTGTTTCCGATGAACAACTGCTGGGACGGCTGACGCGCGACCATGGATTGGGCTGGTTGTTCGCTTCGAATCAGGCGGCGGATTTGGGCGCGCGTTTGCGGGAGGCGAGCCTGATGGATTCCGGGCAGATGGCCGGTTATGCGAAGGCGGCGGAAATTTACTCGCGGCTTTGTTCGCGGGAGGCGTATCGCCGGGCCTTGGTCAAGGCTGTCGTTCAGCGTCGTTCAGAAATGTAGCAAAAAGCATGTCTCAAACCGAAGTTATTGCCAACAAGCCACTTAGGATTCTGCAATTGAACTCATTGCTGACCGGGGGCGGAACGGACGATCAATGCGTGAAGCTGGCTTTCGCTTTGGCGACTCTGGGCCATGGCGTGCGCATTGCGGGACCGGATGGGCGCGATTTTTCCAAGGTGATCCGCGCGTTAGCGGTGCCTTTCTATCCCACGCCGCCGGAAGGACCGCTGAAGCTGCGTTTTATCAAGTACGTGGCGAAGCTGATCCGGCGCGACCGGATTCAAATTGTGCATGGGCATCATGGGAGGGACATCTGGCCGACGATTTTGGCGGCGAAAATTTCTCGCATGAGACCCAAGATTGTGCTGACGCGCCACATGGCGAAGAGCCCCAGCACCCGTTTCAGCCGGCGTCTTTTGCTGCGGCGCTGCGATGCGCTCGTGGCGGTGTCGAATTTTGTGAACCAGGTGCTGCGCGAAGGGGTTTATGAACCGGGTTCGCCGGAAAAGGAACGGCGTTCGCGGCCTCCGTTGAAGGGGGATCTTTCAAAAATCCACGTCGTGCAGGGGGGCATTGACACCGGGAGCTTTCGTCCGCTCGATGCGACGGCGCAACGGCGGGAATGGGGTTTGCATCCGGGCGATTATGCGTTTGCGATGGCGGGCGGTTACGAACTGCCGCGCGGCAAGGGGCAGCGCGAGTTTTTGCAGGCGGCGGCGCGGATACAGGCGCAGATTCCGAACGCGCGTTTCCTGATCATTGGCCGCGGCAACATGGGCGATGTTTTGCGCGAGGACATCGGCCGGCTGGGCTTGAACGGCCGGGCCTGGTTGACGCCTTATTGCGACGACATGCCGATGGCGATGAATGCGATTGACTGTCTCGTGCATTCGCAGGTTGGGACGGAGGCGTTCGGATTGGTGGTGCTGGAAGCGTTCGCCTGCGGCAAACCGGTGATCGCTTCCGCACTGGATGGCATCCCGGAAGCGTTTGCGGTGGCGAACTTCGGGCAACTGGTGAAGCCTGAATCGGTGGATGAACTGGCCGCGGCGATGCTGACTTGGACGGCGCGGCCCGGCGCTTCGCGCGCAGAAGCGGAGGAACTGCATCGGCGCATCGCGGAAACACACTCGACGCCCGCATTTGGGAAACGAATGGTGGAGCTTTACCGGCGACTTTTGGCATGACTGGACGCCGCCTACTGCACCTGGGATTTGCTTTCCCGCCCGGCTTGAGCGCGCTGCATCCGGCCATCAATCCGGCCGGGCACAATTTTGAGTCGCGGATGATTGCCGCTTTGCGCGCGCATTTTGACATTCGCTCCGCCGGCATGCTGCCATTTCCAATTTCCGGTTTTCCCGCCAATGCGGACCCCGCCAGCGGCATCGCGCATGATCTGTTGCTGGTGGATCAGGCCCCGGAACTTTGGCATCGGATGCAGGCCTTGCGGGAACTCAAAAAAAATTATCTGCGGTGGCAGAACGAAAAATGGATTCCGGACGCGATCTTGGTTTACAATCTGGCTCCCGTTTACAATCAATTCATCCGCTGGCTGCGCCGTCAGCCGCAACGCCCCCGTTTGGTGCTGCTCCTGCTGGACAGCGCCCAGCTTGGTTCTTCAATTCCGGCGTGGACAAGGTTCCGTTACAAGTTCAAGCCGTTCGTGACGCTGGATGAAGACATGCTGGATGAATATGATGCCTGCATCGGCCTGAGCCCCGGCGTGGAGAAGCATACGGCGGCGCATCAATTGCCGATGCTCTGGATGCCGGGCGCGTGTTCGCCCAATCCGCCGCCGCCGGTCGACGTCAGGGTGGATGACACTGGGCCGGTGCGGTTCTGTAATTTTGGTGCGCTGGCGGCGCACGCGGGCGCGCTTGAATTGACGCGGGCTTTTCTCCAGACTCCGGGCACGAGCGAGTTGCACATCAGCGGTTACGGCAGGCACTCCGGCGAACTGGCTGAACTGGCAAAATCCTCGGCGCGCATCCATTTTCACGGGTTGCTGCCCAAACCGGAGGAGTGTTTGCGGCTGGGGCAATCGTGCGATGTTTTGGTCAACCCGCGTCCGCCCGGATTTGGCAACGAGAACAACATGCCGTCGAAGTTGTTTGATTACGCATTGTGCGCGCGGGCGATTCTGACGAGCCGTCATTCCGGGGCGGAGGCTGTGCTCGGACCCGAGGCATTTTATTTCGAGACGGATGATTATGTGACGAATCTGCGGCGGGCGCTGGAACGGGCGGCGGGAATGGAGCGCGTCGAATTGCATCGGCGCGGCGCGAGCATTTGCGAACGGGTGAAGCGGGAATTCAACTGGCCCCGGCAGGCGGAGCGGATGGCGGAGTTTATTTTCAAGCTGACGTGAACCGAATGTGTCCTCAAACGCCTCAAACGCGGATACCTTTTAGAAATAATCAGCGACGGTTTAGACTCGATCGCCTTGCCTATTTTGATCCACCCAGATGACGAATTCCAGAGGATTTCGAAATTTGCCAATGTGACGATGGCCTCTGAGACGACGCATGAGCAATTTCCACTTGCGCTCGAGAGCCAGCAATCCGGTGCGGCGGCGGAAGGCTTTGCGCCGGTTTTTGCGGAAGCTTCGAGATGGGGGCCCTTCCCTTTTCTCGATGGCTGCCCAAGTTTGCTGCTGCAACTCTGGCGGTTCCTTGGCCAAGGCTGCATGAAAAGCACCCATCTCCTCCGCCACGTCAACCCCATCATTGTCCAATCCAATCAGGAAACACCATGATTCGACGTAGTAGTTCACCCAGTTCATGGGC
>JAQGPB010000361.1 GCA_028293265.1 Pedosphaera sp.
TTCCTCCAGCGGCGGCACAATGATCGAGGAACCAAGCAGCCGGCCGATGATGAACACCCACGCCAGCCCCGAACCCTGGCCAAACTGCGCGTTCGGATTCCACGGCAATTTGTTCGCCGCCGGTTGCGGGCACCAGCTTCCCAAGCCGGCCCATTTCAAAACCGGGCACAAATATTTTTGAATCATCTGGTCCAGGCTCGGATAATGGCCATCCAACCCCACCCACATCACAAACACCGCCACGCCCACGACGACGGCTTCCCAACCGAACGCCCAGCGCATCTCCGCCACCAGCGGCCGCATCAGCCAGACCAGCCCGGCGCCGACGATGGTCTTTGCCAGATAAAGCCAGTAGCGCGAAGCTTCGCCCCAATGCCCCTGCAGCGCGGTGAACACGAGAAAAAGGACGAACGGCGCCACCCGCGCCAGCGCCGGCGACTCCTGCATTTTTTTTGAGACTGGATTCACGCGCCGAAAGCTAACCATCGCCCCGCCGCTTCCGCCAAGCTTTAATCCGCGTGGCTTCGTTCAAAACAGAATATTCTCCACAAATTGCGTGACCTGCTCCGGCGGTTTCCGGTTCTTGCGGATCACCACCACCAGTTCGCGCGAAAATTTTGGCGTCATTGGGATGCGCTTGACCGCCCGCCGGTTCACATACAGCGGCAAGGTGCGGTGCGGCACGATGCTCACCCCCATGCCCATCGAAACCAGATTGACGATCAGGTCAAACGAGTCCATTTCCATCGCCGGCTCGATCCGCAATCCCTGTTTGCCCAGCCAATGATGCAGCCGCTTGCCCGTGTTGCATTCGCGGTCAATCAACAGCCAGCGCTGGCCGGCAAATAATTTCATCAGCCCTTTCGCGTTCGTGTCCTTGAAACCGGACGGCAACGCAAATTGCGGCGGCGCAATGACCGTGAAGCCATCGTCAAACTGGTGCGTGATCTGCAACCCGCGCGGCAGCCGTGGCGGCGGCGAAAGCAGCCCCGCATCCAGTTCACCGGCTTCGATGCTCGCCAAAATTTCGCTGCTCGGCCGATGCACCACTTGAATCTGAATTTTGGGATGCCGTTTCTGAAACGCAAAGAAAAATCCCGGCAGATACGCCAGCCCGATGGACCGCGACACACCCACGCGGATGGTTTTTGGCGCGAGATTGAAATCCTGCCGCAATTGCCCAAGCGTGTTGGTGATCTCATCGAGGATGCCCCGCGATTTCTCCTCCAATAGTTTCCCCGCCGCCGTCAAGCTCACATGCCGCGTGGTGCGCTCGAACAACGCCACCCCCAGCCGGTCTTCCATGCCGCGAATCTGTCTCGTAATGGCGCTTTGTGTCAAACCGGCCTGCTGCCCGGCCTTGGTGAAACTCCCCGAATTGGCGACCAGATGAAACAAGTTCAATTCATAAATATCAAAAGGAGTCGTTGCAAGAAATTCATTCATAAAGCGCATCAATATAATGATACTAATGAATTTCACACAACATTTTCCCGCCAGTAAGGTGTTTTTAAGACGCTGAACGACAATCTTAAAAACAAAAATTTATGGCCAACCCAAATGACAAGCATCCCGAAAATGTCCCTGGTCGCTGGTATGTTGACACTGCCTGCATCGGCTGCGGCATGTGCGAAGAATATGCGGAATTCAGTTTCCGGCCTGCCAGCGACGGTAGCCAGCACATTGTATATCGCCAGCCAGTTACCGATGCTGAACTGGCCGCCGCAAACGAATCCAAGGAAAGTTGCCCGGTGGACGCAATTGGGAATGACGGCTGATCAAATTTTCGCCACCAAGCTCTTCACATCCGCGGCGAACGCATCCACGTCCTCCTCGGTCGTGTCCCAACTGCACATCAGGCGGCAATCGTCGGGGCTCACGTGCGTGTAAAATTTCCAGCCCAGGTCGTGCATGCCCTTGATGACCGATTGCGGCATTTTGATGAACACGCCGTTCGTCTGGCAGGGCTGCGCGAGCTTCAATCCCGCTACTCCTTGCAACGCCGCCTCCAGCCGCTGCGCCATTCTGTTGGCATGACCCGCATGCCGCAGCCACGATCCGTCCTGCAACATCCCCAGCCACGAGGCCGAGACAAACCGCATTTTGGAAGCGAGCTGGCCGGCCTGTTTGCAGCGATAATCAAAATCCTTCGCAATCTCCTGATTGAAGAAAACCACCGCCTCGCCCACGGCCATTCCGTTCTTCGTGCCGCCGAAACAAAGCACATCCACCCCCGCCTGCCAGGTGACTTCCTTGGGCAGCACGCCGAGGCTGGCAACGGCGTTGGCGAAACGCGCGCCGTCCATGTGAACGCGCAGGCCGAACTGCCGCGCGGTCTCGGTGAGCGTGCGCAATTCATCCAGCGAATAGACCGTGCCCAGCTCGGTCGCCTGGGTGAGGCTGATGGCGCGCGGCTTGGGATAATGGATGTCGGTGCGTTTTTTCACCGGGCCTTCGATCGCGGCGGGATTGATTTTTCCCTCCGCGCCGGGGAGCAGCAGCACCTTGGAACCGTTGGCGAAAAATTCCGGCGCGCCGCACTCGGCGGTTTCGACGTGCGCGAGTTCATGGCACAAAATGCTGTTATACGACTGGCACAACGAAGCCAGCGCGAGCGAATTCGCCGCCGAGCCGTTGAAGACAAAATAGACCTCGCACTGCGTCTCGAAGATGTCGCGGATCATGTCTGCGGCCTTTGCCGTCCAGGGATCATTGCCATAGCCCGGGGCATGGCTGCGGTTCGCCTCGGTCAGGGCCGCGAACGCTTCCGGGCAGATGCCCGCGTAATTGTCACTGGCGAATTGCCGCCGCATTTTAAATTCAGCCTTCATGCGGAGGATTCTAGCGGACCGCCGCGTTCTTTAAAGCGATATGTTCTCGAACGGATCGCCTGCATGTGCCAAGAATTCAACCGCTTCCTGCCATTGTCTCCAAATTTCTGACGACGCTTTTTCTTCGACACACCTGCTCTCCGCAATTACGTTACCAACATGGAACCCAACGCCTTGACCGCTTCGCTGGCGGGCGCTCTGCGCGCCATGGTCGGCCACGAGAATGTCATCCATGGCAGCCAGGAACTGCTGGTGTATGAGTGCGATGCCTACACGTTGGAAAAGCAGTTGCCCAACGTGGTGGTGCTGCCGCGCACGACGGAAGAAGTCGTGGCGGTGGTGAAGTTTTGCGCGCAGCACGGCCTGCCCATCATCCCGCGCGGCGCGGGGACGAGCTTGAGCGGCACGGTGCTCGCGGTGAGCGGCGGCGTGATGATTGCGTTGACGCGGATGAACCGGATTTTGGAGATTGACTACCGAAATCGCCGGGCCTTGGTCGAGGCTGGTTGCGTCAATGCCTGGGTGACCAATGCGGTCAAGGGCGGCGGCTTGTATTACGCGCCTGATCCTTCGAGCCAGTCCGCCTGCACCATCGGCGGCAATGTGGCGACCAATTCCGGCGGGCCGCACACGCTCAAATACGGCGTCACCACCAATCACGTGCTCGGCTTTGAAATGGTGCTGCCTGACGGCGAATTGGTCTGGCTCGGCGCGCGGCCCGATGGCGGCGAGGATGTCGAGGGCTACGATTTGCGCGGCGCGGTGGTCGGCTGCGAAGGGATGTTCGGCGTCGTCACACGCGTGCTGCTGCAACTCATCCACGCGCCGCAGATGTTCAAGACGATGCTCGGTGTTTTCGAAAATGTGGACGACGCCAGCCGGACGGTCAGCGACATCATCGCGGCGGGCATTGTGCCGGGTGCGCTGGAAATGATGGACCAGCTCATCACGCAGGCGGTGGAAGCGGCGTATCATTTCGGTTTTCCGCTGGATGCCGGTGCGGTGCTGATTGCGGAACTGGACGGACTGGCAGCGGGATTGGACCGTCAGGCGGAGCGCGTGATGGAGATCTGCCGGCAGAATCACGCCCGCGAAGTGCGCCTGGCGAAGACCGATCAGGAACGGCTCGACCTCTGGAAATGCCGCAAGCGCGCGTTCGGCGCCATCGGCCGGCTCAGCCCGAATTTTCTCACGCAGGACGGCGTGGTGCCGCGCTCGAAATTGCCGGAGATGATGCGCTTCATCAAGGCTTGCAGCGAGAAGCACGGCCTGCGCATCCCGAATGTTTTTCACGCGGGCGACGGCAATATTCATCCGCTGATTCTTTACGATGAACGCGATCCCGGACAGGTGAAGCGCGCGCTGGCGGCGGGACACGATATTTTGGAGAAGTGCATCGAACTGGGCGGCAGCGCAACCGGCGAGCATGGCATCGGCGTGGAGAAAATAGATTTCATGGCGAAGCAGTTCACCAAGGAAGACCTTGATGCGATGCGGACATTGCGACGCGTTTTCGATCCGGGGAACCGCTGCAACCCGCACAAGATGTTCCCCGGATCCAAACGCTGCTCGGATTTCGCGCCGAAGAAACAGATTGCCGCATGAAACCGGGTTTGAAAATCTTGGAACATACGCCCGAAGACATGACCGTCACGGTCGAGGCGGGGATGACGCTGGCGGCGTTGCAAACTGAACTGGCACGTCACCGGCAATGGTTGCCGCTTGACCCGCCGCATGCGGACCGCCTGACCATTGGCGAATTGATCAATACCAACGCCAGCGGGCCGCGACGGTTTGGCTATGGGACGATTCGCGATTATCTCATCGGCATCAAGGTGGCGCTGGCGGACGGCACGATCATCCGTTCGGGCGGCAAGGTGGTGAAGAACGTGGCCGGGTATGATTTGTTGAAACTGTTCGTCGGCGCGCAAGGCAGTCTCGGCGTCGTTTTGGAGACGACTTTCAAGCTGCGGCCATTGCCGGAAGCTGAAAAGTTCATCCAGGCGCGTTGCGAATCTTTGGAACAGGCGGACAAGCTGATCGAGGCGGTCATCAAATCGGAGATCACTCCGGTGGTGATGGATTTTTCGAATGTGGAGTGCGGAGTGCGGAGTGCGGAGTCGGGAGGGACGGGTTCCAAGGCCAACACTTTCAGCTTAGTGCTGGGTTTTGCCGGGACGCGGGAGGAAGTGGAATGGCAGTTGGAACGCGCGAGGGAACTTGGTTTCAACGAGCCTGCCTCGCTTGATTACGAAACGGCTTTTTGGAGTGATGCTGCTGACGGCAACGCGAAGGGGAAAAAGTTAGAGCCTCCTCACGTTGGCTCCTACGAAATAGGAAAGCTGTCCGTATTGCCTTCGCGCATGGTCGAGGCGATTCGCGGCCTGAATGGCGCGCTCTTCCTTGCCCGCGCCGGCAATGGCATCATCTATCATCGCGGCCCCGCGATGCCGCGCAAAGTTGAACTGCCGCTGGAACTCATGCGGCGCGTGAAGGCGGCGTACGATCCCAATCATATTTTGCCCGACCTGCTTTTATGAAAACCGACACTCGCGCGCCCGAACGCTTTCTGGATTACGACAAATCGCTCGCGTGCATCCATTGCGGGCTGTGCCTGTCGTCGTGCCCGACCTATTTGGAAACGGGCAACGAAAATGATTCGCCGCGCGGCCGCATTTACCTCATGCGCGCGGTGCAGGATGGCCGGCTGCCGCTCGGCGACACGGCGGTGAAACACATTGATCTTTGCCTCGGCTGCCGCGCCTGCGAAGCCGTTTGCCCCAGCGGCGTCCAATATGGCGACCTGCTTGAACACACCCGCGATCACATTGAAAAAAATTATCGCCGTTCGCCTTTCCAAACTTTTCTCCGACGCGTCGCCATTGAAAAAGTTTTTCCATTTCCGAGGCGGATGAAACTCGCGTTGCTCCCCGCGCGGTTTATCCGCGCCTTGCATCTGGAAAAGCTGCTGCCCAAATTCGCGCGCGAAGCGTTGTCCCTCGTGCCCGCCGACGCCAGCGAAGTCAGGATTCCACTTGTCTCGCCGGCACCCGCTCCGGGCGGGCAGCGAACGGGGTTCATCAGCGGTTGCGTGATGAGCGTGCTCTTCGGCAACACCAATGCCGCCAGCGTGCGACTGCTCAATCGCGCCGGTTATGAGGTGGTGACGCCGCCGGAGCAAGGTTGTTGCGGCGCATTATATGCTCACAGCGGACAGCTCGAACTGGCCCGCGCCTGCGCCCGGCATAACATCGAAGTTTTCGAGCAACACAACGTTGCCAGCATTGCCATCAATGCCGCGGGCTGCGGTTCGACGCTCAAGGAATACGGCCAGTTGTTGCACGACGATCCGCAATGGGCCGAACGCGCCCGCCAGTTCAGCGCCAAGGTGAAAGACCTCACCGAAATCCTCGCCGCCACCGCTGCATTAACTCACTCCGCACTCCACACTCCGCACTCCGCACTTAAAAAAGTCACTTATCACGATGCCTGCCATCTCGCGCATCCGCAACACATCACCAAGCCGCCGCGCGCGTTGGTCCGCGCTATAGCGGGTGACAATTTTGTCGAGCTTCCCGAATCCGATGTCTGCTGTGGCAGCGCGGGCAGCTACAATCTGACCGAGCCCGCGATGGCCGAGCGTTTGCAACGGCGCAAGGTCGAAAACATCCTCAAGACCGGCGCGCAAATCGTCGTCACCACCAATCCCGGCTGCCTCCTGCAAATCCGCGCCGGCCTTGCAAAAGCCGGTTCCAAGATCGAGGCATTGCACATCGCTGATTATCTGGATCGCACGGCGAAGTGAACGGCTTGAAGGCGGAGCGGTGAGCTTTCAAGGAACCTGCTCGTAAACGCGCACATAATCCACTTCGAAGGCGGCGGGGAAATGGGTTTGATCGTCGGGCGCGCCGGGCCAATCACCGCCCACGGCGAGGTTGAGCAAAATATACATTTTGGTCTGCGGAATGGAGTCGGTGGAATGGCAGCGCTCGATGCCGTCAACCAGCCATTTGATTTCTTGCGGCGTCCATTCGACCGCGAACTCGTGGAATTCCTTGGAAAAATCCGGACCGGCCCATTGGCCGCCATGCGATTTGTGCTGGCGCTGGTCATTGCGAAAATGGTGGGTCATGTAAAGTTTGCCCGGCTCATGGCCGAGAATTTCCAGGATGTCAATTTCCGGAGGCCAGCCCAGGGGATCGGGCAGCAGCCAGAACGCGGGCCACATTCCCTTGCCCTTGGGAATGCGGCAGCGGATTTCGAAACGGCCGTAGCGCTGGCTGAATTTCCCGTAAGTCGTAAGCATGCCCGAGGTGTAGTTGCGCTCCTTGCCCGCGTAGAAAGCAGGGCGCTTTTCCGCCTTGATGCGCAAGATTCCGTCAACGGTCTCGAAGGCGTCCTTCACGTACGCCTGTAATTCCAGATTCCGCTCGCGACCCCATGGGTCTTGGAGGTTCCACTTGTTGGTGTCCAATTGGCTGCCGTTGAATTCATCCGCAAAGGTGAGTTTCCATCCAGGCCGGTCGCCGGGTGCGGCCAGGCCGGTTAGCGGGAATACGATGCAGAGGCCGAGCAGGAGCCGCGCGAACGTATTCAATGGAGATTGCATCCGAATTTTGTACCATGAAAAACGCGCCCTTCCCATCCAAATTTAATTTTCCCTCACTGCCCCGAGAGAACGCTCATCCGTTTGAGCACCCAATACAAATCGCCGGTCTGGCCGGGATCAATCCATACCGGAAGGTTCGCGCCGCCGGGCTTCGCCGGACGCCGTGTGCTGTCATAGCGCCAGGGATGAATTTCCGCATGCCCATCGGCAAACGAGAAGCTTCCCGCGCCATCGTGATACGACCCTGGCAGATCGGTCCATTCATACTCGGTGTCCGAGCCATAGTTGTCCGCGGTCACCGTGCCCGGCCGGTCAATGAAATAGCCGTCGTTGATGCTGTCGGGATGCTCATCCAGGAAAACGAAAATATTGGCCGGATTGGGAATGTCGGTTTGCTTGAGGAACTGCCGGTAAGATGGATTGTTGACATTCGCCCCGCCGCTGAGCAGCGCGCCGGGGTCGCCCACCATGGCGTTCATGGAAGTGCTCCGCACCCGTCCGCTCCAACCCGCGTGCCGTTGCGTGTCACTCAGCACCCGGTCCGCCGGGCATCGGTAGAGCGGGTAGGAGAAACTGACATAGGGTGCAAGCAACGAGGTGCCGGCAAAACCGGTGTTGGTATTGTCCGGGCTAAGGGTCCAATCCATGTAATTGTCCACCCAATTGGGCAGGCCCTGCGGGGCAACGCTCATGCGGCTGCTGACACTGATGTTGCCGCCCAGATTGTAAACCAGCCGGTCATTGAAATCGCCCGAATAAAGCGTCCACGCAAAGTTCAATTGCCGCGAGTTATTCCGGCAAACCAAGGCCTGCGCCCGCGACTTGGAGCTCGCCAAGGCTGGGAGCAGCAGGCC
>JAQGPB010000382.1 GCA_028293265.1 Pedosphaera sp.
GGGTGCGGCAATAATCCGCCTTTTCTTTAACCTCCGGCCACTTCGCAAATGCCGGACGGTGTGCTTCCTTCCTCAAAACTTTTTCAATCTCGTTGCCGGTCAATAACAACGTGACCGAGGGCACGGCGTCCATAATTTTGGAGCAGGTCAGCACCCGGCTACAAGTCCCCGCGTTCTGGAATGTTTTCCCGTTTCATCCGCACCTCGCCGGGAACGCCAAAAAGAACCGCCGCCCCACGTCCGCCGAGATTGCCTCAGGCGGCGCGTTGTTAAATCTCGTCGTCCAGATTCTCGCCCCGCATACCATCGTCGCGGTAGGCGAGGTAGCGGCGTCAGTGACAACCGCCGCTTTCCCAAATCATCCACATGCCAAGCTCCGACATCCTTCCTTTGGTGGCAAAAGCGAATTCAATCGAGGGTTTGATGGGCTTGGCATTTCGTAATGGCGCGATCCGGTTAAGGGGCCAAGTTCGGCTTCAACGATCCAGTTATTCTCTGCCGACTCTGGCGGCGGCTTCGGGGTCGATGCTCCTGAGTGCATCGAGGACAATACCAGCCACATCAAGCGGGGCCGAGCTGCCCGAGAAGCTGCCCGGCGGTGAATCACCCACGCTCCAATTATAAAGCTCCCGAGTTCCAGCGACGCCGGTTGCTTTGGCCTGTTCCTCCTTCAGCAACGCCAGCAATGCGGGCGCGGCTGGTCGCGCGCCATTTCCAAACGCGGCCAGAGACCTTGCCGCGTTGGCTCGGAAGGGAGGAGATGCATCATGCAGGCATTTTATTAGCACCGGCACAACCAGATCGGGTTCGGCCTGGATTTGGCCCAGCGCGTAAACCGAATTCATTCGCACGTTGTCATTGGTATTGGCCGTCCCTCGGATGAGCAGAGGTATCGCCACTTTTGCCGGGGGGCCAATTCCAGACAATACGGCAGGAATAATCTGTTGGGAAAGATGGTTGGGAGATCGCTCGTAAATATCCATCAACTGCGGCAGGGCGTTGCTGGCGTTGACCCCCAACGTGCATAGTCCCCACAAGGCAACATTATGTTGTGTCGCCGATGGCATGGGAGGTTTAATTTTGAAGAAACGTTGTTGACGCGCCAGACCGAAAAGCATGTCCCTGAATGGGGAATCGGGAGTCCGCAACATTCCTAAAAGCACCGGCAGGGCGTTGCTCCCGAGATGGCGCAGAGCAGTCTCGGCTTCTTGCCTCGTCGGTGCCAGCGCCGTGTTGGTGCCTGGATAATTTCCCGAGTCGTAACCCTTCAACCAAAAGCTCAACGGCTTGCCCTGATAAATCGGCTCTGGTTCACGCGGACGCAGCACCTGCCACATGAGCACGCTTGGAAGGACGATGAGCAAAACGACAAGCACGATGCGGAGTTTCTTCCCCATGGATAGAGCATGACGGCATCCCGGCAGAAATCGAGCAAAATGCCAGAAGCCATCAATTCATCGGGAGGGCATATTTCCATTGTCGTTTTTGACTGGTGGGTCAAGGCCAACAAGGGGATGATGCCGCGTGTGAGGACGCGCAAAACCATTGCCATAATTTTGCTGGCCACTTTGACCTTGGCGGTCCTTTATCGGCTGACGCCAAGCCCCCCAAGATACCAGGGCCGCTCACTTTCCTTCTGGCTCAAGGCATTGGATGATGGGAAAAGGGGTGGTGGCCTGACGTGGGAAACCTGGCAGGATCGCACCGAAGAACAGCCCGGACGAAGCGAGGCGGCGGAAGCAATAATGCAAATGGGAACCAATTCACTACCCTTTCTTATTACCGCCTTGAGCTACCGGGACTCCACTGTCAAAAAATGGTTCGTCGGACTGCTTGGCTTGCAATCCTGGATCAAAGTTTCCCTCCCCATGGCCGCCGACCATCAGCGACCGGCAGCATTGGCCTTGCATATCCTGGGACCGGCGGCCAAACCTGCCTTGCCTCAGTTGACCAAAGCCCTCAATGACCCGGAGACCAGCCAAGGAGCGGCCATTGCCCTGGCGGGCATCGGCCCGGAGGGATGGAGCGTGTTGAGCCAGGCCCTCGCGAGCACCAACCAGTATGTTTCGGTTTGCGCTGCCTGGGCCTTGGGGGGACACCGGGCGGAGGTCCCCGGAACGGTGGCGGGTCTCATGCGCCAAGTCACCAACGCCACGCCGAGCGGCTTGGGGCCGCTGTCCGCGTGGGCGTTGGGTGCAATCGGGCAGAACAAGGAACAGGTGGTGCCCCTGCTCATCAACGGCCTCCAATCCTCCCAGGTCGGTGTAAGATGGGGTTCTGCCATAGGCCTTGGGGAATTCGGCACCAATGCTCAAAGTGCCGTGCCCGCATTACTCAGAAGCGCACTTCAAGATTCTGACAAGACGGTGCGGATGTATGCCACGACCGCACTGAAACAAATTGACCCAACAGCAGCAGCCAAGGCCGGAGTGAAATGATCGCGAGGCAATCGGCTTCGTTGCAATCTGAAGAAAAACGGAGGGTCAAGGAGCACATGCGGATGGACGCTCGTTTTTCACAGGAGTCCTCGGCCAAGAATCCGAACTTGCGGGGACGGCGACGGCGATTAAAGTCCGGGGCAGGATGAAGCTCGGCATTTTGGACGAACCGAGGATAGTAGTTTGACCAGGCAATCAGTTCTCGCCTTGAAGGAATTGCATAAAATATTTTGGGCTAATATGGGTGAACAATGGGATCAAGGTCGGAGTCGTAATGGATGGTGGAAAAGCATGTTTTTCAATAGACTTTGCTTCTCTGTCGGGCTGCTTCCATTTTTTCCGTTTATCATGGGTGCGCTTTATTTCGGGAATGCACACATCGTGCTTGCTCCTATAATCGGCTTTATCCCGTTGGATTTTTTCCACTTCTATACCGTGCCGCCGCCAGAACAAGTGCGATTCTGGTGTTGGATTGCTGGAGTCAGTGCTGCTGCTTTTGCGGTCTTAGCTTTTTTTAAAAAACCATTCGGAATACTGTTTGCCCTCACAATATGGGCGTCCACCGCGACGTTGTTGACCAGGATAATAATCAGACTCCATCATGGGCCGCCACTTTTTGAATAGTGATAGCTAGAGCACCGATAATCATTTGATGGCCGTTCTGGCAGCGGCTCCGGGGTTTATTTCCCGGAGGGCACCCATAATCTGGTTGCGCGCAATCATATTTGTCGTGTTGGTGGAATTGGGGATCGTGTTCAGAAGGTTGATGAGGACCGGAACCGCCGCCTGGGCCTGTTCCTTGTAGCGCAATAAAACTTCCAGCCGGTAATCCAATCGGTCGAAGTCGGCTTCCGGCAGGCTTTGAATTATCACCGGAACAAACTCGCGGGGATCACCCCCGAGTTTGCCAAGGGTCGCTGCCGCATTAACGCGGATGTCGGCGTCATTGTCCTGCAACCTTTTTTCCAGCACAGGAATCGCTGCCTTGGCGTCGGGGCCGATGTTCCCCAAGGCACCAGCGGCCAACGTCCAAACCTGAATATCATGGCTGCTGAGGGCTTGGATCAACGGCTGGATGGATTCCGGGGCCATTCTGGGCAAAATCAAATAAGCGGCTCCTGCCGATTCGCTCGTCAGGGTGGGGTCAGGTGATTTATCACTGAGCATCTGAATGAGTGGCGGGATGGCCTCCTTGCCTGCGGGGCCAAGCTCGGATAAAGCCGCGTTGCCGAGGGCGCGGTAGCTGGATTTAAAATCCAGGTAGTAGCTTCTCGGGCGGGATTCAATGACCTTGCGCCGTTCCAGCCAGGCGGTCACTCCCTCTTTTGCCCTCTCAAACCTGCCCCTCATCGTGGGTCGATCCGCCTTGCGGAGCCATGTCAAAAGCACGGGTATGGAATTGTTCCCCAACTGACGCACCACGGCGTGGGCCTCGGCATTGAGTGGCTCCTCCCGCATGGTGACGATCCAATCGCTCAAGTCCTTTCCTTCGTAGGACGGTTCGTTCCGATGAAAAGCAATTGCGCCCAAGCCGGCGACTACCAGAATAGCAAGGGCGACGCGGAACCGTTTCCTCATGGCGGCATCCTAAGCCGGCCTGGGAAGAAAGGCGAGATACATTCATTGGCTGGCCGGGTGAGTGCGCGGAGCGCGCTGAACGAGATCGCTCGATGAAGAAAGTGGGTGTATCGTAAAAAAATGATTGAAGCTGAAATGCGACCCGCCGGCACCCCGGAATCCGAACCCATTGAACTGGTGAAATCCATGGCCGGTGGCCGAACCACAAGTCCAAAGCTCTTTTCCTTTCTGGCAGCAATCGTTTTCCTGCTCGCCGCATTGTCCCGGCCCGTTCAAGCCGAAAGTCTTGATCTCAAAATGGGCAACCCGAGCCACGCGCGGGACGATGCCCGCGACAAGGACAATTTCCTCATGGAGAAGGAGTATTTTGCCCTCTCCTACAACAACACCAAGGGCACGCCCAACTGGGTGAGCTGGCATCTGGATGCGAGCGACCTGGGCACCGCCCCCCGCGCCTCCTTCCACCCGGATGAAACCCTGCCGCGTGGTTTTAGGCGCATCACGCCCATGGACTACACCGGCAGCGGCTTTGACCGGGGCCACATCTGCCCGCACAGCGACCGCAGCGCCAGCCCCCGGATGAGCCAGGCCACCTTCGTGATGTCCAACATCATCCCCCAGTCCCCTCACGTGAATCAGAAGGCGTGGGCGCAGTTGGAGATGTATTGCCGCAAGCTGGTCGAAAGCCAGCATAAGACGCTGTATATCGTCAGCGGCCCGACGGGTCAGGGTGGCACCGGTTCGGAAGGTCCCAAGGACATCATCGGCAAGCGGCTCAAGGTGGTCGTGCCCGCCCAATGCTGGAAGGTCATTATGGTCTTGGACGCAGGCGAGGGCGATGATCTTAAAAAGGTAAACGAACATACGCGCCTGATTGCCGTCATTATGCCCAACGATATGACCGTGGGCGAGGACTGGTCCCGGTTCCGCGTGCCGGTCAAGTCGGTGGAAAAATTGACCGGGTATAGGTTCTTTGACCGAGTCCCGGCCAATATCATCGAGCCGCTCAAAGAAAAGACCGACGACGAACACATCCCCCGCGCCCGCGCCATCCGCCACGGACCTGAAAAATAAAAGATATATATATATGCCAAAGGAAATTGATACCGCCCTGCAACAAGCCACCCAAGGCTTGCTGTATCAGAGTGAGACCGATGCGCCCTTTGAAATTATTCACTGGCCGAATGGGGCTGCCAGCCTCGATCCCAAAACCGTGCTTAAACTCTCCGGCCACAAACCCAAGGACCCGGTCGAAACCATGAGTGTGGATGAGTTTTTCAAGCCGCTGACTGACGTGCAGGCTTGGTTTGGCAAGGAAGAAAAGGCCGCAGCACAGAAGTATCGCCAACTCCGTGAGGTCATCCAGCAGCAGCTAAACAACCCCGAGGTGTTCAAGGTGGGCAAAATCCAGGTGGATGTATTCATCGTCGGCAGGAGTCCCCAAGGCCATTGGGCGGGGCTTAAAACCAAAGCGGTGGAAACGTGAGACCGAAATCACTCCGAGAGTTGCGCCGATGGTGCCCGAACAGAGGTGGGGTTTCATCAGCGCGGAGCACGGTGGCGGACAGCCGGTGCCGGATCATTGTAATCGGTCGGGCCGGTCTGTTGGAGCATCTTGTATCGAGAACGATTGGATCGGCGGTGCGCAACTTGCCGCAGGCCAACCGGGTCCGAAGTAAGGAGTTTGTCCTACTTCCCGCTCCGCCTGTCGGTATGACTTGCCAGGGTTTAAAACGCTTGACCAGCGCCGCCATTGGCCGGTGAAATGCTGCCGTGGACGAAGATGCAAACAGAGTCCCTTTCCGTCGCATTGATCTGC
This sequence comes from Pedosphaera sp., assembly GCA_028293265.1. The sequence continues at coordinate 5,836 of JAQGPB010000382.1, forward strand.
AAACCACCTTGGCGTCGTTGGCTGGCAAGGGAGTTTTCGTGGGCACTTCATCCTGGAAGTATCCCGGCTGGCGCGGGATGCTTTACGACGAGCAACGCTACGTGTATCGCGGCAAGTTCGCCGAATCGCGCTTCGAGAAAAACTGTCTCACCGAATACGCCGAGGTGTTCAAAACGGTCTGCGTGGACGCTGGCTACTACCGCTTCCCCGATCACCGTTACATCGAGGGTTTGGCGTCACAGGTGCCGGCAGACTTCCGGTTCACCTTCAAAGTAACGGATGACATCACGATCAAAAAGTTCACCAACCTGCCCCGTTTCGGGTTGAAGGCTGGCAAACCCAATGAAAATTTCCTCAACGCCGACCTGTTCACTGCCGCATTCGTCAGACCTTTTGAACCGTTCAAGGCCAACGTGGGCATGTTCATCTTCGAGTTCTCGAAATTTTATCCCAGTGATTATCAGCATGGCCGGGATTTCCTTGCCGATCTTGACCGATTCTTGGGCGGCATTCCCAAAGGCTGGAATTATGGCGTGGAGATTCGCAACCGGCACTTTTTGCAGCCCGAGTATTTCGCCCTGCTCGCCCGCCATGGCGTCGCCCACGTTTTCAATTCCTGGGCGGACATGCCGCCGGTGAACGAACAACTCTCGTTGCCGGGCAGCCTCACCAATCCAAATTGTGCAGGCGCTCGTTTCCTGCTTAAACCTGGACGCAAGTATCAGGAAGCAGTGGACCGGTTCAGCCCCTACGACCAGATCAAGGAAACCTACCCGGAAGCCCGAACCGCCGCTGCGGAACTCATCCGCGAAGCCTTATTGAAACAGGCCATACGCAAACTGTTCCTATATGTGAACAACCGGCTCGAAGGCAACGCACTGCTGACGATTATGGCGTTGCTGGAAGACGTTGGTTGAAACAGGAGCAGCACTTGGAGAAACCTAACGACGCATCACAGACCGGATCGGCTTTGACTCTCCTCTTGGAAGATGATTAATGGTGCTAACACCGTCATTTTTGCGTCTGCCGGCAATCCCTTCGAGGAAAGGTGACTGACTATTGCGCGCGCCGTGGTAGCCCCGGCCCAAGTATCATCAATTAGGAGAACGTTACGCACGCTCGCTAGCGACCCCTTGAAGCTGCATTGGATTCTCTGACATGCCTCCTCTAACGTCACCCCTTGCTTACCAGCCTTAAAATCTCGTTCCTTCGTGAAATAAGGCGTCAAATCATGGGCATAAGAATTGTTAACGCGAACAGCGTTTGCAACGGCTTCGTGATAAAAAGCTGCCTCCGATCTGTCGGACGGAAAGCAAACGATCAGATCAATCGGAGCCATTGCGCTAATAACCCATTTCACATAAGCATCGCGGTAATGTTCCTTTTGTTCCTCGTATTTGGGGCGTAAGTCCCTTGTCGTTTTGGCGCTGATTTCGAGGATGTTTCGTAATTGTTGAAGGTGGGTTGCGCTTCGCCCCAACTGAACGACGGATTTGTAATCGGCTTCCCGTTGTGCCTGCGTTGGCGAGTAGTGCAGGTAGGCGGCGGGGTGAAGATCAGCGGCAATGGGAGATCGCCTAAATTCGTGGACAAAAACCACCGTTAGTTCGCGACATGTCGAGTCAAGCAAAGCGATGGAACATTTTTTCTGATTAAGCGCCGACTGGTTCATATTTGCCGCCGTTTTTAACCGAAAACACGGTCCACTTCCAGCCGTAATTGAAACGGATGGCGAAATGCCGCTTGACGACCTTCGGTGCAATAGCTATACATCCGTATAGTCATGCAAGAATTAACCCGGCGACAGCAACAGGTGTTGGATTTTATCCAGCGCACGCAGCAGACGGAAGGGATTGCGCCCACGTTCCGCGAAATTGGCCGTCACTTTGGCTTTCGCAGTCCACGTGCCTCCTCCGAGCATGTGGCCGCATTGCGCAAAAAAGGTTTCCTGGCCGGCGAACCGGGCCTGGCGCGGTCATTGCGGGCGGTTTCACCCTTGGAACGGTTTCGCAAGCGGGTGGTGGACATTCCCCTCTTTGGTTCCATTCCAGCGGGCTTTGCTGAGAGGAAGGAACAAGAAGCGAAAGGCTGTGTTTCCGTGGACATTGCCACATTGGGCATCAAACCATCGTCCCGCACGTTCGCCCTGGAAGTGCGTGGCGACTCCATGATCGGCAAATACATCATTGACGGTGACGTGGTGGTGGTGGAACACGGCCAGACCCCGCGCGATGGCGACGTGGTCGCGGCCTTGATTGATGGCGACAGCACGCTCAAAACGTTCGTTGCCAACCAAGGCAAACCGCATCTTCGGGCCGAAAATCCGAAATATCCGAAGCTCATACCAGCCGCCGAGCTTGTGATTCAAGGGGTCATGGTGGCGCTGATCCGCAAACGCAAGTGACAGGGTTGCCATGCCCAAAGCCATCGTCCATCTGGACGCGGACGCTTTCTTCGCTTCGGTCGAGCAGGCGGCAGACAGTCGGCTGCGCGGCAAGCCCATTGCCGTGGGCGGTGAAAAGCGTGGCATCATTGCGTCGGCCTCCTATGAAGCCCGTAAGTTTGGCGTTTACACGCCGATGCCCACCGTGCGGGCACGCAAACTCTGCCCCAAACTGATCGTCCTGCCGGGGGATTACGACCGCTATGAGCACTTTTCCAAATGGATGTTCAGCTACGCCTACGACTTCACCCCGGAGGTGGAGCAGACTTCCATTGACGAAGGTTATTTTGATTTAAGCGGCACGCGGAAAGCGCCAGCGGAGATCGCGCTCACCATCCGCAAGGCCATCGGCCAATCGCTCAAAATCTCTGTCAGCGAGGGCATTGCTGTGAACAAGCTGGTCAGCCAGATTGCCTCCAAGCTCCACAAACCTGCTGCCTTCTTTGAAGTCCCGCCCGGCGGGGAAATTCCTTTTCTCCATCCCCTGCCAAACAAATGGCTGCCGGGCATCGGTCCCAAAACCGCCGTGCGGCTGAATGCCGCCGGGCTGGCCCGCATCGGCCAGATTGCCGGCACTCCCCTGGACCTGCTGCACATCCTGATGGGGAACATGGCCCGGACCCTGCGCGAGCAGGCCAACGGCATTGACGAACGCCCCTTGGTGCCCGCCCGCGAACCGCAGAAATCTTTCGGCCAGCAGGAGACTTTTGGGCGCGACTTGACCGACGAGGAATACATTGAAGCCACATTGCGGCGCATGGCGGACAACCTCTTTGCCAAGGTGCGGGAGGAAGGCCGCAGCGTCCGCACCCTCACGGTCAAGGTGCGTTACAACGACATGGGTGAGGACCAGAGCAGCGAAAGTCTGGCGGAGCCAACCGATTTGGAAACAGACGTGTATGGACGGTTGCACAATCTTTTGCGGACGGCTTGGAAACGGCGGGTGAGCTTGCGGCTGGTGTCGCTGAAACTCTCCAATGTCTATGACGGACGCTTTCGGAGCGAACTGGCGTTGGACATGCCCGCGCAACGGCAAGATGCCCGTCAGCGGCTGGCGCTGGTGGTGGATGGGCTGCGCCGAACACAGGGACATTCTGTGATTCTGCGCGGGCATGATTTCCGGTTGCGCGCCGCGTCGCATGAGGTTGTGGCCATCGCCATTCCGGTCGCCACGCGCTCCCCGGTTGTCTCCAAGCAAATCACCCCTGCCAAATCTGCCACCGCTTATATTCCCTTGCGCGTCCACAGTCATTTCTCGTTCTTGAATTCAACGCTTTCACCCTCCGCGATTGTGGAACTGGCGAAACAGCACGGCATGACTGCCGTGGCGCTCACCGACACCGGCAACCTGCATGGCGCGGTGGAATTCGTGTTGGCGGCAAAGCAGGCGGGCATCAAACCAATCCTGGGCGTGGAGATCAATTTGGATGGCAAGCCCCTGCTGCTGTATGTCGAATCAGCGCCGGGCCACCGCAACCTTAACCGCCTTCTTTCCCGCCACGCTGAATTGGTGGCAACCGATGGCGACGAAATCTCAGTTGCCAACCAACAACGCGGTCCATTCCGCAGGCAGGAACTCCACGGGTTCACGGACGGACTGCTCGCCGTCAGCGAGGACCCGCACTTGGCGGAATTGTTTCCAGGTCGGTTTTACAACCTGGTCACAAGTCCAAAGACAATCGCGAAATTTCAGAATGTGGCGTGCCCGGCGATCCGCTATGCCACGCAGAGCGACCGTCAAAAATTCGACATCGTGCAAAGCATCCGCACCCTAACTCTGTTGCAGGAAGAACACCCCGACAAACGGCGCGGCGGGAAGTTTCATTTCCGCACGCCGGCAGAAATGGCGGGGGCGTGCAAGGATCACCCGGAGTGGTTGGAGCACACCAGTGAAATTGCCCAGCGGTGCAACTTTGACCTGCCCTTTGGCAAGCCGCAGTTCCCGGCCTTTGCGACGCCGGACGGCTCGCAGCCGAGTGATTATCTACGCCGTCTGGTCATGGGGGGACTGCACCAGCGTTATGGCTCGCGTGCCGATAAATTCCGTCCGCAGGTGATGGAGGAGCTTGGCATTATCAGCGACGTGGGCTACGAGGAATATTTCCTCATCACTTGGGACTTTTTGCAGGAATGCAAGAAGCGCGGCATTGACTGGATCACACGCGGGAGTGCGGCGGACTCGCTGGTTTGCTACTGCCTGGGCATCAGCGGGGTTTGCCCGATCCGCTTTGACCTCTACTTCCGGCGTTTCCTTAACAAGGACCGGATGGCGCTCAACAAGCTGCCAGACATTGACATTGATTTTGCCCATGATCTCAAAGACGAGGTGGTGAAGCTCATTTTCGAGAAATATGGCCGCGAACACTGCGCGGTGGTGGGCGGCTTTTCCACCTTCCAGGCGAAAAGTGCGTTCGCGGAAGTGGCCAAGGTGCTGGGGGTCGCGGAACGCGAGGTGCGCAAATTCACCGATCATTTTCCGTGGAGCTTCGGCGGTGGTTGGCTGCCGGCTGAACCTACGCCCAGCGGTGGCGGCAAATTGATTGAGATCCTCCGGGCCAGTCCTGAAAACCGCGACCTGCCGCTGGACGAGGAACCCTACCGGACGGCCCTGCAAATGGCCGAGTTTCTAAACGGCGTGCCGCGTTACCCCAAGATGCACCCCTGTGGCCTCGTGCTATCTCGCCAGCCGATGCATGAATTAACTCCCACCTTCATCGCCAACAAGGGTTACGCCACCACCCATTTTGACATGGACGCCGTGGAAACCCTCGGTCTGGTGAAGATGGACATACTGGCTCAGGGCGGTCTGGCCGCCATGCGCGATGTCAAACAGGCCCTTTCGGCGCGTGGCACCCCAATAGACTTGGAAAGCCTTGAACCGTGGCAGGACCCGCAGGTTTGGGACATGATTGCTGGCGGCGGAGCGCGGGCGGTGCATCACATTGAATCGCCCGCCATGACGAGCCTCTGCCGCATGTGCCAGGTGAGCGAGATTGACGGCTTGGTTGCCATCGTCTCGGTGATCCGTCCCGGCGCAGCCAATGAAGGCAAGAAGCTCGCCTTCACTCGGCGCTATCAGGGCTTGGAGCCGGTGACATATCCACATCCCTCGTTGGAAAAGTGTCTGCGGAGCACTTATGGGCTGGTGGTCTATGAGGAGCACATTTTGCAAATCAGCGAAGCGTTTGCCGGGCTTGATCCCGGTCGGGCAGACGTGCTGCGCCGGGCGCTCAACAAACAAAACCATCCCCTGATTGAAAAAATCTGCGGCGAGTTTTTCGAGTCCGCGCTGGCACGCGGCCACTCTGCCGAAAAGACCGCCGAAGTGTGGGGCTTGGTCACGGGTTTTGCTGGTTACGCATTTTGCAAAGCCCATTCGACCGCCTACGGCGTCGAGGCGTATCAATCGGCGTGGCTTAAACGGTATCACCCGGTCGAGTTCATGGCGGCGGTGCTTTCCAACGGCAAGGGGTTTTACCACCCCATTGTCTATGTCCTCGAATGCCATCGCCTGGGGATCACACTTCTGCCGCCTTCAATCAACCAACCCGGTCCGATGTTTCAACCGGCGGGAAAATCCATCCGGGTGCCGGTGCGCTATGTCAAAGGACTCGCGGAAAGCACCAATGAACGGCTTTTAACCGAGCACAACCGGGAGCCATTTGCATCCTTGGCCGACTTTTACCGGCGTGTTGCACCCTCACCAGAGGAGATGGAATCGCTGTTGCGGGTGGGTGCCTTTGATGAATTTGGCAGGCCGCGCACGGCGCAGTTTTGGGAAAGCCAGTTTTTGCGACGCACCTTTGGCGCGGCGGGTGGTGGCTTGCAAGGCTTGCTCTTGCCGCCGCCCGGCTTGGACCGCCTGCCCGAAGTGCCGTTACAGGAACCCACCCGGCGCGAACGGTTGGAATCCGAAAACGAACTGCTTGGTTTTCCCGCCAGCGGCCATCCGCTGGAATTGCACGATGACGTTGCCTGGGACACCTATTGTCCGGTGTCGCGCTTGGCCGAGCATGTGGGGGAGGAAGTGGTGACGTGCGGACTGGTCGTGGAACAGCGAACTCATCATCAAATCACGGGCGAACCGATGAAGTTCCTGACCCTGGCCGACTGGACCGGCATGGTGGAAACGGAACTGTTTGCGGCCACGTATCGCAGCTACGGCCTTGCGACGGTGCGCTATCCCGTTTTGGAAATTGCCGCCAAGGTCGAGCCGTTCGAGAATGGTCGCGGTTTTTCGCTGCGGGTGCATCGGGCGGGCAAACCACGGACGATTCCGTCCGAATGAAGCAGTCACCCGAAGGCAACTGCTTCATCATCCAGCTTGAAACCGTCCCGCTGGACGGACGCATCACTTTACAAGAATCGCTTCAGAAAAGGACCAAATAACCAACTTGGTCATTCAACCGGCTGGCGGCGAAACCCAGCCAGCTTTTTTTCTCTCTCTTCCAATCGTGACAAGCCCACAGCGATCCTGATACCCTTGCAGTGGATAAGTTCCATCATTTTAACAACATATGCTTGGGTTGTCATTGCGAGGCGAGTTTCGGGGGCAACATTTGCCCTCGACGGCCATTTCACTCATCGAGCCGGACGGCACCGGCGCAACGCAAGTCGCCGCCGAACGCATTCTCGCCATTACATATCCGACGGGCGACATTCAGACTGCGCTCCGGGCGTTTCATGGTGCGCGCCCGCCGCGCCCGCTGGTATTGCAGGGGTCGCGTGGCAAGGGCAAGTCGCATTTGCTCGCTTTGCTGCATCATGCCATCGCCTCACCGCAGCAGGTGGAAAATTGGGCGAATGATTGGGCCTCACGCGCCGGCATCAGCACGTTACAAAATCTCCAGCTTCCGCGTGGCTTCCTGCCCATTTCGGAACCAGTCCACCATGGCGAGTTCAAATTCCTTTGGGATTTCATCTTCGCCCGCCACCCGCACGGCCAGCGTTTTCTCGGTCAATTTCAGGCGTCCGGCGAACTTTTCCCCCGCAAATCTGTTTTGGAGGAAATGTTTCAATTGCAGCCGACCGCGCTGCTGCTCGACGAATTTCAAAAATGGTTCGACAGCCTTTATGACGAAAACGGCGCAGCGGGCACCAAATGGCGCACGAACGCCGAGCGATTCGTTCAAATTCTGTCCGAGATCGCTTGCGAACGGCCCGACCGCCTCATTTTTGTTATCTCTGTCCTCGACAACCAAACTGAGGCTTTTCGCCAGATTCGCCGCCACCACCCCACAATTGTCAATTTCGAGGGGGCTGCGGCGAACGACGACCGCCGAAAGATGGTCCTGCATCGCCTGTTTGAAAATCGCGACCAGATTCCCGAAGCAAACATCCAGAACCTAGTCAGCGCCTACGGCAACGAACGCTTCCGTTTGCTTTTTGCAAGTCTGCCCGAAGCCGAGCGACCGCGCATCGTGCGCGAAGTCGTCGCCAGTTGGCCCTTTGCGCCCGAACTGCTTTCGTTGCTTAACGATCAAATTCTAGTTTCCACCGCCGCCCAGGACGAACGCGACATCATCAAGATTCTCACGCTCATCTTTCGCACGCGCGGAGAGTCCGGGCCCATTATCACGCCCGCAGATTTTTTCGTGGACGAACAGGGCGACATTGGTAGCGTTCAAACCCTGCTGGATTCTATTGCCTCTACCGACCTTCAGGCACAGTTGCGCGATGTTGCTATCCGCAATTTAGCCGATGTCCAAGCCCTCACTCCGCCTGTCCCCGAGGCGCGCGAACTCGTAAGCTCAATATGGCTTCGCTCACTCTCACCGCACAACACCAAAGGCGGCACACGCGAGCAATTGCATCTCGACATCACGCGCTCCATCGCGATTGATGACAATGCGTTTCAAGGCACACTTAATACCATCCTCAGCAATTGTTTCAAAATCCACGGTGAGAACAACGCCGACGGGCGGCTCTATTTCGATCTTGAGGACAATCCCCGCGCCAAGGTCCGCTCCGTTGCTCGCAACGACCGGCTTTGGGATGTTAATGTCGCCGACGCGAATCAGCCAAACCGCTATCCCGGCAAGGACGTGGAATTTCTCCGCGAAAAAATCCGCCATATGCTTGCTAGTGACACTGCCGCACCGACCAGTGAAATCATTGTTCTCGGCCCGGGCTGGCAAAATGAGCCGTGGCAAAGCGTTTCTGATTTGCTGCAACCCGCACGTTGGGAAAAACCTGTTCTCATCGTGCTGCCTGCCCCCGTCGCGTTTGATACCCAACGTCATGCCGCCGCGCTCGCCTCGTGGCTCGTCGCCAATGTCCCGGCTCGCCGGAACACGTTGCGTTTCCTCGTTCCGAAGCCCGGCACGACGCCATTGTTCGACGACGCCGAACTCATTTTTCAAGCACGCTGCGGCCATCTCACACAGCGTGCTTGGAGCACCGAGCCTCGATACTACAATCTCCGCACTGAATTTGACCGCCCGATAACAGTGTCGCTCAAAACACGTTTTGACCGTTTCGCCATCTTGCGCCGCTGGGATTTCCAGAGTCCCGGCCAGTGTGTTTTTGACCTTGAACCTGTCACCGAGCTTGCCACGTCACTGCCCAAGACCATCGAAGACAAAATCAAAGCCGACATTTACGACGCCACGGAATTTGAGAGTTTTGTTTTGCAGTTCATTTTGCAACCGCGAACTGTCGGGGAACTGTTCCGCGAACTCGCCGAACCACCCACCGTTCCGGCTCGTGATGCCATTCCGTTTTTAGGCGACACGCAGACTTATGAGGAATTGCTTCGCCTCGCAGCGCGTGGCCGAATCGCGGTGAATGTCAACAATACTTGGTTCACTCGCAGCCACGACGACGAGGACGATGAAGCCGCCTATCGTCGCATCAAGAACCGGGCCTATCGTTCCGGGCCGGAACAGCGTTCCGCGCAGATTGGCCTGCCGTCCGTCGCAGGGGGCGGCGCGGTTGCGGGCACGACACCACCGCCAGTGCAACCCGCCACGACTCCGGGCGGGCAAGCGCCCACCCCGGCCACGCCGGGGCAAACGCCGGCCACAGCGAACGGCGTCCAGACTTCGGGCCAAACCAATTTGCCGCTGCCGCCGGTGCCAGTAACGCGGCGCACAGATTCAGAATCGAATACCATTTCGCTCATCGGCCAGCTTGAGCTTTGGGGTGTTACGCCCGACAAGATGCTCACCTCTGCCAAAGTTGAGTTCACTAATCTTACCGCGCAGCAATTACGGCGAATCCTCCAACAAATTCCTTCAGCCCATCGGGCCAACTTGGAAGTCAGTTACCAGCAGCAGCAAACGCCACCACCCGCGCCATGAACTGGACCGAAACCATTCTTGCCAAACGCCCGCCGGAGGAAATCTGGAAGCAGATTTTCGACGAGTTGCTGCTTGAAGCTCGCGCCACCGCCTCGCCCGTCGCGCTGCATCAATCGCTCGTTCCCGCTGACCGCTTGCTTTCGGAGGCGGCTTGGGAATTGTGGGAGGCTTACCAAATTTTTCCTGGTCGCACATCGCTTCGACTTGTGGATTGGTGGAATCGCTCCGGTGCCGGCGGACGCGCCGTTTTGGTTCTCGACGCGCTCAGTCTCCGCGATCTACCCGCTTTGCTAGGGGGCGCGCAAACGCGCAATATTGTGCCTGCGCAAGTTTCCGTAACTGGAGCGGAAGTGCCATCCGACACCACCCCATTTGCCAAGGCGCTTGGCGTGCCGACGCGCGCCTCACTCAAAAGCAACCGCACCCCCGGCACGTTTCTTTTAAAAAGCACCCAGCTTGCCACCGATGTTCTTAATGTGCCGTTCGCTGACTGCGCCGTTCCGTCAACGCGCGATGTTTTTATCTGGCACGAATGGCAGGACGCGGATGTTCACAGCAACCGTCCGCAAGATGCGGTTTTCAACCATGCTTCCGCGCAGTTGCAGTCCGATGATTTTTGGGCTTTCGTGAATCGGCTCCGCCAGGGCCGCAAGTTGGTTATTACAGCCGATCACGGCTACGCCACCAGCGCACAGTTTGCGACTACGCTTGAAGATGAGCAAGTCGTGGACAGGTTGAAGGAAACCTTCAGCGCTCAACGACTCTGTCTGGCCACGGAGCAGTGGAACCATCCCGTCCTTCCGCCCGTCGTTCTCGCCGCCAACGGTTATCACGTTGTTATGGGACAGGTGAAGTGGCGTATCCAGAGCGGTTTTCCGCCGCGTTGCCACGGTGGACTTACATTGCTGGAAGTCGCAGTTCCATTTGTAGAATTACCAAGTTTGCCATGATTACTGAAAATCACACCAAAGAGGCGTTATGCAGGGCTTATGTTCAAGCCATTGCGGGTCGAGCCGGAATCAACGCCAGCATCAGTGACCGTGAATTTGACTATGGCATTGATGGAACATTCAACGATGTGCATGTTCGCACAGAGAATGGAAAGAATCGTCTGGTCGAATCAGGTTTCAAGTGGGACTTTCAACTAAAATGCACGGTGAAATGGGATGTGAAAGGAACCGAGTTGGTTTATGATCTTGAAGCAAAATCGTATAATGACCTCGCAATACGTGCGGCCACTGTTGGAACTACGGCAGCCCTTCTGATTGTTCTTTGCCTTCCGGCGGAAATTAATAATTGGATGGCTCTTGATGAAGAACAGCTCATTCTGCGCAAATGTGGATATTGGTTTCGCATTACCGGCGCTCCGACGGTTACCTCAACTCCGGTTGCCATTCGTATACCTCGAACACAGATTTTCTCGGCGGAGGCTCTTCGGCAACTTTTTACCACCCTCAGACAGGAGGCGATTCAATGACCAAAATTACCGAAGTAGATATTTTCCGGTCCAAACTTACGCCGCAGGACCTCGCTCGTTTCTTGCGTCTCCATGCGTGGAAACCTATTCCACTCAAACATCCAGGCTTGATAGCCTTTGCCGGCTCGCCAGATCAGGAAGGGAAAAATGTCGAAATCATTCTGCCTACGGTTGGCGATGAATCTTCCGTCGCCCGTAACCTTGCCTCAGCCCTGAATACCCTCGGCGCTTTGTTGGATCGGCCAGGCGCTGCATTGATCCGGCTGGTCCAGTGCGTGGACCGAGACATATTTGGCGCGAAATTAGCCGACCCCCAGGCACAACATGGCACCATTTCACTGGAGCGTGCTGTGAAAGTCATCGGCGACCTGCGGGACTTGTTCTCGTATGCTGCATGCACGGAAGAAGACCCACGCACAGCTTTTGCCAAGGCCACTGGTATCGGTGCCAAACACACTAAGGTGTGCCGTTTTGGCCACACCTTCGCTGGCAGCTTCGGTTTCATGGTCGAGTCGCCGATTACCGTCAGTCCGGCACCTCAGCTTGTTAACGCCTCTGCGGCTGGCATACCTGTGGACGCTGCCCCATTCGAGCGTCGTGTAATGGAGCGGATCATGCGAGGCATAGTCTTCACGCAGGAGGCCGTCGCTTTTGGTAGCCCGGAACCGCTAATCGCAAAATACAAAGCGGGCTTCAACGCCAATCTCTGCGAGACCCTCATGGAGCTGCTCCAAACCGTGGACGAGGCCAACACAGAATTCTCCGTGGGTTGGTCGCCCGAATGGGCTGCGCCTGCCAATATTCCCGTTAGCGTCCGTTTGGAAGGAAAAGCGGTTAAATACTTGGAGTCTGCGGCGCGCTACCTCCGTTCGCCCGAACAAAGCGCCGAACTCATTATTACGGGCCTGGTCATCGCACTTCGCTCTAAGTCCGCTCCAACGGAAGTTGACGATGACAACAGTCCACATCATGTGACGATTGAAGGAAAAGAAAACAACGGCGCTGAACGCACCGTGCGTGTTTCTTTAGAGCCGGAGGTTTACCGCGCCGCCTGCGACGCCCACCGCGACGGCCGCAAGGTTTCCATTACCGGTCGTTTGGAAAAGGAAGGTAAATTCTGGGTTCTTATGGCCTCAAAAGACTTCAAAGTTATTGAATAGCTGATGCCTAACCCTTCCACACAACCAGAATTTGCCGGCATTGAGGATGTTTTCAACCTCTCCAGTGGTGGGCCTGCGCCGGTTACGACCGCGAAACCGAAAAAACCCAAAGTTGCAAAATCGCTGGACGAGGCCAGCTCGCCGCCGAACCTGGGCAAAGCCACGCGCCTGCCCGGCGTTGATTTCAACGATCCGAATCGCCCGCTCACTTGCTTGGAAGTGGATTTCCCTATCGCGCCCATCAATGCGTTGGCTAGGGTGGAAGCCTCATCAGGCGCGGCGCGAAGTCCGATTTACCAAATGTCGAAATGGTGGGCACGCCGCCCTGCCAGCGTCTTCCGAGGCATCCTCATCGCAGCGGGACTCAAAGCGCCTGATGATCACGAACAAGCAGGCCGCTACGCATGGGAAAACTTTTATGTAAATCATCACCGAGCAGGCAATTTTCGACGACTCCGGGTTTTAGACCCGTTCATGGGTGGCGGGACTACTTTGGTTGAAGGCGCACGACTCGGATATGACGTAACCGGTAATGACTTAAACCCAGTTGCATGGTTCGTAGTGAGAAACGAACTGGCATTCAGCGATCCCGAACAAGTGCGCGCCAGTTTTGATGAAATCGAGCGCGAAGTTAAGCCTCTCATTCATCCATTCCACGTCACCAATTGCCCCGGCGGTCATCAGGGGAATTGGATAGATAAGCGCACAGGGAGGCCAGCCGATATTGACCCGCTAGACCTCGAACCGGAGCAACGCAAACACTACGAATGGGATGGCGCGGAGGTCATTTACACGTTTTGGGCCAAACACGGCCCGTGCATAGCTGAGGGCTGTGGCCATAGAACACCAGTTTTTAAGAACCCCGTAATTGCCGAAAAGGATTTAGTCACTGACTACTTTGATTTACGTTGCCCAAAAACTGGAGGGGTATATCACGCCGAACTTGGCGAGACCCATTTGGCACCGGGATGCGAACGTGTGATTCTTGATTCCGCAGTCCGTTTCAAAGAAAGCACACAAGAGTTCGCCCTCCATTTCAAAAACTACAATAAAGGTAACGCCACCGAAAAACGGCAACGCATCCAGAGACTGCTTGAATTAGTGGAAACGGAGCCCGCGCTTCGCCACCCCGAGAGCGGTGAGTGGTGTGGTGCTGGAATTAAGGCCACGTTAGAAAGACAGCAACGCGCATCGCGCGCAGGCGACCTCAAGAAGAAGGATTTCAACATCCAATCGAAGCCGGTGTTCATGTATGTTCTCCTAGACCCGCAATGGTTTGTGGGCACGCCGGCTGAAGTGTCTGGAAACAAAATGGGGGGATATGCCGGAGCGGATGTGGATAGTTCGTCTCGCTGGTATAAGGAGCGGTTGAAGAAATTGCGTTTAATCGAGGTTAGAGGCCGTGTCAAATTGCCAGACCAGGATGACGCTAAGGAGCGATACGGCTTGCCACCGACAATCACTTTAGCCGATGGCACTTCCATCAATTTGGAACAAGGGCCTTCAGATAGTGATGGCAGCTTCGTTTGTGCGCGAGACGGGCGCACACAAGAACTCATTGAGTCGCTTAGAAAAACGACCAATCCAGCACCGCTCGCAATATACGCGCTGCAATGTTATTGCCCAAAGCGAGATGCAGAAGGATATAATTATGGTGGACGCTTTTTTAAAATACCGGACGAACACGACATTGATCGTTTGATTCGTGCAGAACGGGAATGGGCGCAACGGTGCGAAGGCGATTTATCCCCATTTTGGCCGAGACAAATAATTCCAAATACTCGCCGCGCTTGGCAGAAAGACTGCCTGCCAGGTCACGGATTCACTCATTGGTCAAAGCTTTTCAACCCGCGCCAACTCTTGGTGCATGCCAATTTGCTCAAAGCAATTGATGCATTAGTCGCGAAAGGATTTCCTGACGATGTGGCAGAACAGGCGCTGGGAGCCTTTCAGCAATATCTCCGCAGTCAATGTCTCTTGGCATTTTACCATCGCAAGAACGACCAAATAGCTGCTGCCTTATCGAATCCGAATTTCAATCCGAAGGACTTGGTTGTTGAAACGTGTGTGTTCTCGCCAATTGGGAGCGGTAGCTGGCGCTCATATGTGCAAAATGTCTTGGGTGGATTGAAGTGGGTCAGAAGCCGG